>CAYHTI010000001.1:0-22098 GCA_964359515.1 uncultured Gammaproteobacteria bacterium
GTATTGTTCGCGTGCTGCCCGCCATTGACGATATTCATCATCGGCAGCGGGAACCGGAAACCCGCCGCTTTAATGCGATAAATGCGGCGTAAATAACGGTACAAAGGTAGTTGGGCCGCCTTGGCGCCGGCATGGGCGCATGCCAAGGACACGGCGAGCATCGCATTTGCCCCAATCTTCTTCTTATTCTCCGTTCCATCCAACGCAATCATGGCGCGGTCGATAGAAGGGAGCTTCCTTACATCCAAACCTTTCAGCACCGGCGCTAAAATCTTGTTGATGTGGCTCACAGCCTTGCCAACCCCCTTGCCATGCAACCGCTTGCCGCCATCGCGCAGTTCCCATGCTTCAAATGATCCTGTGGATGCGCCTGACGGAACGGACGCCGTAGCGTTCGTTCCGTCAACAAGTGTGACTTTGGCTTCGACGGTCGGCCAACCTCTGGAATCAAGAATTTCACGAGCCTGTACACCTTTGATGCTGAAACGGTTTTTCATAACTAGTAGATTTCGAAGACAATGTTGGCGTAAACGATAATTTCTTGGCTACCCTGCTCGAAAGACGGCTCGCTTTGCAAATCAGCCCCGCCGCGACCAAACGCCTCATCCTTTAGGTAATAGGGCGTCGGCGGCACAACACCGCCTGTGCTTTCTGAGAAAGACACGATCTTGCCTAAGCTGACTCCGGCGAGCTTGGCTAATCGCTCAGCCTTTTCCCGGGCATTCACGAGAGCTTTTTCGCGAGCCTGGGACTGTAAATCTGCTGGGTCATCGATGGTAAAGGATAATCCGCCGACTTCATTGACGCCGTTTTGACCGGCAACCGTGATGATACGACCAGCCTTATCCAAATCACGAATTTTGACCGTCAGGCTTTGGCGCACTTCATAAGCGATTAAGCGCTGCTGACCATTGCTGTAGTCATATTGGGGATAAACGCTGTAATTGTTCGTAGTGAGGTCTTTCTTGTCGACTCCCTCTTTTTTCAAAGCTTCGACCACGGCATTAAACTGCGTAATATTGTTTTCCTGGGCTTTGGCCACGTCCTTATCGCGCGTGACAATGCCTACCGAGACCTGTCCGATATCTGGCACAGCCGTTACTTTGCCTTCGCCCTGGATGGAAATTGTATCACGCTCAGTAGTTGGTCGGCCGATATAGCGGCCCTCCTTGATCATATTAAAAGTCGCAACGCTGAGGTAGACCGAGACCATAAGCAAGACTAATCCGCCCAAGACGTGAAAGGCCGGATTCATGCCCTGGCCGCCTTTTCCCGTGGAGAATGCCATAGATATTCGTTTAATAAATCACTCGATAATTATATCAAAGCTGTTTAAAAAAGCCCATTTCATGATAGTATCCAGCTATCCTTATCCAATGTATGGCAAACATCATCGAACCCAAAATCCTGAAAGGTACGCGCGACTTCGGACCTGAAGAAATGGCAAAACGACTGCATGTCATTACTACCATGCGGCAGGTCTTCATGCGTTACGGCTATGACACGATTGAAACGCCAGCGATCGAGTATGCTGAAACGATTTTAGGAAAATACGGCGACGAGGGCGATAAGTTGACCTACACCTTTGACGACAATGGCGGACGCCGCATTGCTTTGCGCTATGACCAGACGGTTCCCACGGCTCGCTTTGTGGCTGCCAACTGGTCTGAGCTGCCGATCCCCTTTAAACGCTACCAAATCGGCCCCGTCTGGCGCGCGGATAAGCCCCAACGTGGACGCTACCGTGAGTTTTACCAATGCGATATCGACATTGTCGGCAGTACGAGCCTGGATGCAGACGCTGAAATCGCCAAAGTCATTGACGATGTCTTCACAGCCCTCGGCGTATCGCCTTTTGTCATTCGCGTAAATTCTCGAGCATTACTTGATGAATTGCTGGAACTTTGCGGCGTAAAAAAAGCGGATCGGTCTCCAGCCATCCGCATCATCGACAAACTGGATAAAATCTCCGTGGAGGCTGCTGTTAAAGAACTTGATGAGTTAGGTTTAGCTAAAAAATCGATCTCCGCGCTACAAAAACACATCCTTGCGGAAAAATCACGCAATGATGTTAGTGCTTTGCCAGACGTAAAAAGTAAAAAATCCATCCAACAGCTTTTTGCGCTCTTCAAAGAATGGGGCATCCCTGACAGCCATATCATGCTCGATTTGAGCCTGGCACGCGGCCTGGACTATTACACGGGAGCCATTTACGAAGTGATTATCCCAAACTCAGGCCTTGGTTCGGTTTGCGGCGGCGGACGTTACGATAACCTAACCGGTCTTTTCAGCCACAAAGTGTTTCCCGGCACTGGCGTCGCTTTCGGTTTGGACCGCATCATGGTTTGGCTGGAAGAACAGCACAAGCTAGACGGATTAGCGCTCAATAGCGTAGCCCTGGTCGCAATGTTCCCCGACGTGAAGGAAGCAAACATTAAGACCCTTAACGCGCTGCACAAGGCTGGCATCAATGCCGAGCTGTATTTGGAAGACGCCAAACTACAAAAACAGTTCAAGTACGCCGACAAAAAACGCATCCCCTGGGTTATCTTGCAAGGCAGCGAAGAAGTAAAATCTGGCAACGTCATGCTACGCAATATGCAAAGCGGGGAGCAAGAAGCGTTGAAGCTGAAGGATGCCATCGAAAGGATTGCCGTGTAGTTTTCGACAAAAATGGCCGCACAATTCTAATTTACCTGATGCAAATACGCTTCGGACAACCCAGCAAAACCAGCCTTTCGAGCCATCTGCTGTAACGAATTAAAATTCTTTAACAAGAGAGTTAATTTTAACGGCATACGCACCCCTTGCCGCTTTATATCTACCAAAGCCTTACTAAGGCCTGACCATTCCTGTCTCTGCATGTGGCCCGCAAATACGGCGATTGATGTGCGGGCCACATCATTAAGCTTGCCCTCAGGATCCAAGTAATCGCGCAATGCGTCCGCGCTCATGCTTTCCTCAACGACAGGATTCAGCAATGCGCCGATTAATAGTCGCTCAGACGCGTCAAAATTCAAGAAAAAATTCCGGTCGAATACAGCAACTTGTTTATCCGGCGTCACGGCAAAGTTACCGATATGGACATCTGAATGTACTTTCCCCTCCATCACCTCACCGACATACATTTTGGTAAGCACGGAGATGACTTGTTTCATGTCATGGCCTTCTGCGACCAGATCATCCCATTTAGTAAGGTTTTTTCCTTCAACAAACTCCTCGCGAATAAAATAAGCACTAGCCGGAGTATAACTGCGAGGAATTCTTACGCTATAGGCATGGCCTGCGGGCTTAAACCCATTCCACGTCTGCAAAAACTCCGCATCCTGGGCAAGAAAGCCTTCGAATTTCACATCCGCTTCGATCCATTCCTTAATATCCGCCAACGTCTGCCGCGCAGAAGCATAGGCACCGCCGTGCCTGCGCTCCAAGGATTCAAGGACCTGATTGGCAAAGCGAAATGTTTCCTGGAGATGGTAAGAAATGTTGGGGTTGCGCACCTTCAGCACTTCCTGGCGGCCCTCTTTATTCTCGGCCCGAAATACGCTCATGATTGATCCGCCGCCGACACGATCGCCAAATTTCGGGATTTCATCCCAGAATTCAGGCCATTCGCGCTCCAAGAGCATCATGGCCGCAAATTTAGATTGTCCATTCACACCATCGTAAACATCGGCGAACTTGGCTTCATAGGCCGGAGTAAGCTCCACGAACTGAGGCAGTAACTGCAGAAAACGCACGCCCGGGGCGCCGGTTCGCGACACAAATTGTTTGGTAAAATCAACCGGTGTCATTTCCCCGCTCGGAAATTCCTGCGTTATCCCCTGTTGTTGCATAAACAAGCGGGCGCGCTCCTCAACATGCACTTTTTTCACAGAAGCTGGCTCACTGCCATCAGCCTCATCATCTTCTTCGTCTTCATCGTCAAATACCTGAGCGACTTTTTCCGGCGGGATAGCAATGCGGTCGCGCAACGTGCTTTGCAAGGCAAAGTACAGCAACGGCCAGTCCTTGGTGTCGACCATGGCGGTTTTGACCTGCTTTAATACGCCCATCAGGTCCCGTTCATCCGCCGATTGCTTAACCCAGGTATCGAACAAAAAATCAAAAAACTTTTTGCGCCTGTACGGGACTTGCAGGAGGCCTTTGTCCTTCGTCAACAACGAACGCAACAATACCTGCCGCCCCAGGTCGTCCATGCAATACAACTGTCGCACCAAATCATGCACAGTTACCGCCCCTCTAATGGCAATATGATTTTCCAACGCCTGAACGAGGGCGCCATCGCCTTTGGCCGTCGTCAGTAAGGCTTCCATCAGTTCATTGGCATCAACCGAATACAATTCGGCATTGGAAGCAAAAGCACCGACAGCCGCCGCGACACTACCAGATTCGCTTAATTCTTCCAGTGATGCCTCAAAACGAGACTTAACCGCCAAATATTCTTCTCGGGTATGGAGTTCTTCAAGGAAGTCTTGCGCGATATGCGCATCACGAAGAGGTTTAGCCGCTTCTGTGCCAAAGATGAGGTCGAGTTTCTCCGCAAAGGAAAGTTGGGGCCAGTGTTGCTCGGTGGCATAACGTTCGACCATGTTGTGCAAAAACGGGTTAGGTAAAAACGCGGCCACATACAAAATATCTCCCAAAGACGGGATGTTGCCGGATTCACAATTATCAAGCAATGCAGCCAACAAAATTGGCCCGATTTCCCTACGCATAGCTACGTACTGGTTCAGCTCAAGCCCCCCCTGCTCCGTTTTGCGTAAAAATGTAAGTTGCTGATCCAAACTTCTGGATGCCAAGGTACGTGATAATGCTTCGGCACACAGTTCCACCCCCCGTCCCTGGGTATAATGATCAACGAGCCCTGCCGTCATTTGTGGCATCTTGCCGCCCAATTCTTCTGACCAGTTGGAAAAGTCTTTTAAGCCGTGTAGGAGAAAAGACGCCGTGGCCGGTTGTTTAACCACGTTATCCATGTTCCCAATCGAAAACCCGCCCCCCTCAAGCATGGCATTTGCTGTCGGCAGAAGAACATCGTAACTGGAATAGTGATCATCAGACTCCCTACAGGCATCTTCCCATGTCAGTTCTTCTCCTTCTTGTATGGCCGCTATCGTGTTATATTCTTGGAAAATACCGAGCGCCCCGTACTGATCCATGAACGTAAACCGAACCGCCTCTTTCCTGACGGCAGACAGTTTTTTGTACCAGGGATGTCCCTCCAAGATCCTTATCAGCAGGCTGGCAATCATGGCATCAACGCGCGGGTCGCCATAAATGCTTACATCAACCGGCGCGTCGGCGAAGATAGATTGATACGTCTCCTGGTCCATTGTCTCCTCACCACGAATGGAGTCTCGATATGTTTTAATCTTGGATTCATCAGCGGCATGGAGGTCTAAAACAGCTGTAAGCGCATACATGAGTTTGGTATAGTGTTGCCACCCGATCTGGTCAAGCAGTGCTTTCCCTTTATCGATAAAGGGGGTCATGGCCTCCCGATCGCCACTTCGGATGTCGGCAAAAGATTTATCAAAGCCAGCGATATATGATTCCACTTCTGGACTACGGGGCAGTCCAGCAAGCTTGTACTCCCCACGCCTAGCATATTCTTGTGCAAAATCTCCAGCTTTTACTCCAAATGCCTGTTCTATCTTCCCCACCTGGGTGGGGAACCGTTCGGCCAAAAACCTGCCAGCGATACGCTCAATGTCTTTTGGTGTCATCGGGTGTACGACCGCCTCTATCCTCTGCAACTTATGTTCATTTTCGATATCCCAACTCTGTTGAGTCCCATATGCTTCGTCAAGCTGGATAAGGCGGGGCGCCCAGTTGCGCACGGAAGCAAGGAATTCCTTCATGCGAAAAACCTTATTTTCAGGCCGGTGGAAGGTCTGCTTTTCAAACAGCAAAGCCAAAATATTGGGCAATTCGGCTTGCAGATCCTGGCGCATATACCCAGCCCCGCTTGCGGCGAACGCTTCCGGAAACTTGGCAAAAATCTCATCGACTTCCGCTCGCCCAAATGACAACCGCGCGCTCACGCCTGGAGTTGTTTTGGGCAATGACTTGTCGTTGTATCCGGCCAAATGCGCGCACAGGTACGCCGCCAACGGGCGGGCTGTGTCGCTAACGGCTCCTCCGATATTGTCTTCAATTTGGGAAAAAATGGATTCGTAGGCGACGATATCGTCGGGATCATGGTCGGGATGATGTGGCTTCACCTGCATGTGCGAGGCAACCGCGCCCAAGGCCAATGGCAACTCGCGCTCATTCAGTTGAGAAATTGAGCTGGCGCGCAACCGGTGCTTTTCCTCGATTGGAATTTCCTGAAAATGCCGCTTTGGCTGTAAAGCGATGTGGATATTCGAATGGATCGGACCTTGTATTTCCTCAACCGAGGCCACGATCTCCGGAGGGATTGGGGCGAGAGGCTCATCAATACTGGCCAAGTCGATGGTATGGGCGACCAGATCGATATTCAAGGCTCGATCCAGGCTTGAACCGTGCGCGATATCATGCCCACGGCCAGCCGCGCGGCTATGGAATTCGTGCAATAAGGTTTTGTACCCCATCGGATTGACTCCGGCTTCATCTAGACGTTTTACGGTGCCTTTTAAGTCAGCTTCATATTCATGTATACGTTCCTGACCCAACGAAGCGACAAAATCCATGGGCGTGATACGTCCCTTGTTGTCCGATTTATAAACATGTTCGCTTTCGATATGCTGTAATTCATGCGCCAAGATACCCAAAAGAGCTGGTTCGGTTTTCGCAGCCAGTAACATACGTCGCCCCAGGACAATCGCGTCCGATGAAGCCAGGGCATTCACTTCATTCCAATCCGGCGAGACGATAACACGAAACGGCTTCTTGGCCTTGGGACGCAAAGTATCAGCGAGCGAATCGACATACTTCTGGAGCGGATGATCTGGTGGCAGATAGCCATAACGAAATAAATGCTCAACTACGGCAGCCTTAATGGCGCGTTCCTTGAAAAGACGTTCCTCATCAATAATACCCTGCTTTTCAGGACCAGCTGATGGGCGCTCTTTTTTCCTGGACGTTTTTTTTCGTTTTGGGTCTTCAATCCCCATACCATTACTTCTTCAACCTCTTCCCCACCTCAATAGCCATTTCCACTAGTCGGTTGCTGTAACCCCATTCATTGTCATACCAGGCAATGACTTTGACGAGGTTGCCATCGACGACCTTGGTCAAGCTTAAATCAACAATGGATGAATACGGGCTGCCGACGATATCGCTCGAAACAATCGGATCCTCGGTAATATCAAGCACATGGCTATACAGAGGGTTTTTCTTCGCTTCTTTAAAGGCTTTGTTGATATCCTCCACGGTAACCGCCTTTTTGAGCAGGAACGTGAAGTCTGTTAAAGACCCACAAGCGACAGGTACGCGGATAGCCAAACCGTCAAAAAGGCCCTTCAATTCAGGGATGGTCTGTGTTGTGGCAATTGCGGCGCCCGTCGTTGTTGGGACAATATTTTGCGCGGCGGAACGGCCGCGGCGCAGGTCTTTGTGCGGGCCATCAACGAGTGCCTGGTCGGCGGTATAGGCGTGAATTGTCGTCATCATCGCCTTTTCGATGCCAAATACCGCATGCATAATAGCCGCGACGGGTGCGACGCAGTTGGTGGTGCAGGAAGCATTATCCAAAATTAGCTCATTGCTGCCGTACTTGGCGTCGTTGACACCCAAGACGTAGGTATTGATATTTCCACCTTTATTCGGAGCAGAAATGATCACGCGCTTGGCACCGCCGTCGATATGGAGATTAGCCTTCTCTTCCGTTAAAAATACCCCCGTACATTCAAGCACGACGTCGATGTCCAAATCTTTCCACGGTAATTTGGAAGGATCCTTCTCGGCAAAGGCTTTGATCTCTTTGCCGTCGACGATTAGGTGGTGCTCGTCATGCGCGACTTCTTTGCTGTAGCGGCCATAGACGGTGTCGTATTTTAGTAAATACGAAAGGGTCTTCGTGTCGGTTAAATCATTGATGGCCACGAACTCGATACCGGCGCGGCCAAAGCCAGCTTTAAAGGCATTGCGGCCAATGCGGCCAAAACCATTGATGGCAACACGTAACATAATGATATATAAAATAGAGGCTATTTCTAGCCTCTATTATAACACGTTTATCGTGTGCGACTTACTTCAAGTCAGCAATTTTCTTGACTATATACGGACTGACCTCGTAAACACCAGGTTCATACTGGTCATACTGGCCGTAGATGGTGAAGGTGATGGCGTAGCTTTGTCCACTATGACGTGAATCATACATGATCTTGGTGGATGGGCGTCCGCTCTGGATGCCGGTGATATAGGCCTTGTTGTTTTCGGGTGTGCCGTGGAAGGCATTCTCACGGTACAAAGCATTCAAGCCATTTTCACCAAGTTCAAACGGTCGGTCAAAAGCAATCGGATAACCGCGAACATCGGCATGATAGTCGTCGAGAGCTTTCTGGACGGCAAGGACTTGTTCGAAGACGCGCTTGGCATCAGCAGCCTTTTCCTCAACGGGCATGACATAATTGCTCAGTGACTTGTTGTAGTCTTTCTCAGCAACCAAGCCCTTTGTATTGGTGAAGTACCAGACACCGGCAGCCAAGGTTCCATAGTCGCCCGTATCAAGTGAAGTAGGCAACGTGAATCGCATGGACACATCACTGCCCTCGCGCTTCATAGCAAAGTGTTGTTTGTAAAACACTTTCCATTCGTCAGAGAAATCATTCCAGACGAAATAATTATGTTCTCCAGCATCGAGGCTGAAGCCCTTTTCATTCAAATAAATCGGCAAATCGTAACCGACGATGTTTTCGAACCAATAAAGTTCGGGATAATTCTGATGGGCCGCCGCGTACTGCTCATAGCCGTTCCACAGGGCTCGAGTAAAATCAAAGCCCATCTGGGCGTCTTTATACTCAACGCCGGCCTTAGTTTTAAATTTAGACTCATCGATCTTGGGTGTGGTTGGTTCAGCGGCAACCGGCGTTTCCGTTGTTTGGGAAGGAGCCTGGTTTCCACGAGCCTTTAAGCGCTGCGCAATTAATTTGGCGCGCTTTTCCTTAGCCACGGCTTCACGCTGGGCGCGGATTTCGGCTTTCTGACGCTTAACTTCCAAGCGCTTAGCTTCGCGCTGGATGGCAATTTCCTCTGGGGTGAGACGTTTCGCGGACGCCGCCAACGGAGCGAAGGCAGCCGAGAAGGTCATGACAAAACCCAAGGCGAGAACAGTGGCTTTGTTCATAAAAAAAGGCGGTTAAGAATTCTTGAGAAGCAAGGCCGAATGTAACACGTTTTTCTTGCATTGTCAATGCAAATACAAAAACTCCGGATTTCCGGAGTTTTTGGTGTAAATAGGCCTTAAATCGTCAAGCGGGCGAATTTCGTCAATTCAATCTTTTCCCCAATGACGGCGATCGCCTCTTCAATCATGAATTCGATGGTTTTTTCTTCGTCCTTGATGAAGGGTTGCTTCAGCAAAACGCGTTCTGCATAGAACTTTTCCAACATTTTTTCCATGATTTTGTCCATCATCTCTTCTGGTTTGCCCTGGGCGCGCAATTGCTCGCGGTAAATATCCTTTTCTCGTTCGATCAAGGCTTGTGGTACGTCGCTTACACGCAAATATTCCGGATTGGCAGCGGCGACATGCATAGCAATATCCTTAGCCATTTGGCGGAATTTTTCATTGCGGGCGACAAAATCTGTTTCACAAGTCAAGGCGATCATGGAACCGATTTTTCCATTGGAGTGAAGATAGGCTTCAACAACACCTTCCTTTGCCTCGCGCTCAGCGCGCTTGGCGGCCTTGGCGGCGCCAGCTTTGCGGAGGGTGTCGATCGCTTTTTCAATATCACCGCCGGCGGCTTCAAGAGCCTTTTTGGCGTCCATCAAGCCGGCACCCGTGCGGGCGCGCAACTCGCTGACGGTCTTGATATCTACGGCCATATACGTGATGTGTGTATTTAGTGGTTATTCGGCTTTCTCTTTTTTAACACGCGGCGCTTTCTTGGCGGCAGCCTTTGGGGCCTCAGCTTTCACGGTCACTGCCGGGGCAGCTTCTTTGGCTGGCGCTGGCTTGCGGACAGCCGCAGGACGAAAGGCAGGAGTCGCCTCTTTTTTAACGGGAGCGGCAACAACCTTGCGATTCTTTAAACCTTCTTCACAGGCTTCAGCCGCAGCTTTGATCATGAGCTCAACACCGCGCGTGGCATCGTCGTTGGCGGGAATGACACAGGTAATGCCCGTAGGATTCGTGTTTGTGTCACAAACGGCGACTACCGGTACTTTCATGACATGGGCTTCCTTAACAGCGGTTTGCTCGGTGCGGATGTCCACCACGAACATGGCCTTGGGAATGGAACGCATGTTTACCAAACCGGCGAACATTTCATGCAAACGATCCACTTCTTTTTGCAATTCGGAGCGTTCTTTTTTCGTATACTTTTCCCAATCGCCGCTTTCTTTTCCGCGCAACAATTCAACGTAACGCTGAATAGAAATCTTGATGGCGTTAAAATTCGTCAATGTGCCGCCCACCCAGCGCGAGCAGACATAAGGCATCTTGCAAACCTTGGCGTATTGTTCAATAAGCGGCTTGGCCTGGATTTTTGTGCCGACAAACAAGACATCGCCACCATCAGCGACAACCTTACTAAGGTACGCGAGGGCAGCTTCAAGCTTGGTGTGCGTTTTTTTTAAATCGATAATGTGCACGCCGTTGCGGGTCGTATAAATATACGTCTCCATCTTCGGGTGCCAGTGGGCTGCTTGGTGGCCGAAATGAACACCGGCCTTCAACATTTCTTCCATGCTCGGAAGTTTGGGCATAAATGTGTTTCCTTTATCCTCTACGAACCGGCTTACCGGACCCTGAGCGACGTTTTCGCGTCGAAGGGCAGGAACGGCAGCCTTTTACGGTCCGTATGTGAGATGATTAGCAAATAAAAAACCAAACCGCCGCATTGGCATTTGGTGACGAAACTATACCGGAAACCACGATAAATGGCAAGCCCCTCACCCATCGCTGTAGACGACACGGGTAAGGGGCCTTAGGCGGCTTCCTGCTGATTTTCCTGCAAGGCATGTTGCACCCGCCCCCACCATTCATCACGGCAGGGCTGGCAGACAAGCTTAATGGGATAGAGGCCGTCCTTCACACTGAGGGCGTCGTGGATCTGACGCAGGTTCTCGGCTGAACTCTGCTCCTCACCGCAATCTACGCAGCGATGACTGACGGGACGCCAATCCTTCGTCTGGCAGATCCCTATGAAGCAGTGCACGCAGATCACAACGAAGACATCTACAAGGACAGGATACGCGATGATGCCAAGGCCTTCTCGACACAAGCAGCATTGATCACCGCTACGTATGGTTTCTTCTTGCAAACAGCCTCCTGCCGTTTTGGCGCTAAAAAATTAGCACACTTTCCATGACGCGCCAACACCGCGCAAACTTACATAAAAATTACTTTGAGGCCCGTAGTAAACGGTCGCGCAACGCCAATCCAAGCCCCTTCTCCGGCGGTAAGGGGCCAAGGATGACATCCACGCCTTGCTTGTCTAGCCAGCGTAAACCGTGAAATACGCGTTGGGCCATGGTCGCCCAATCGGCCCATTCGCCGTAGTCATAAACGACGATATTGGTGTTGCCCGAATATTTTGGCGGTAAAATCCAGTTTGTCGGCAACAAAACGCCGACTTTCATCTTGAGGGCAAGCTGCTTATCCAATTCGCGCAAAACAAGTGGTAGGTTTTCTCCCGTCGTATACAGCTTGGCCAAGGGGGCATAATGCCGCGACGTCATGCCTGGCGATGGAAGCCCTTCCCCTTCAGCCCCCTCCGCAGAGGACTTAAAAATTTTGACCTCTTTTTTTAAGACGGATTCAATCTGTTCTTTGGAGACACCGCCCGGGCGCAAAATCATGGGCGGGTCTTGCGAAAGATCTAATACGGTTGATTCAAGCCCTACCTCGCAAGAACCGCCGTCCACAACAGCCGATATTAAGCCATTCAAGTCATCAATCACATGCTCGGCAGAGGTGGGGCTCGTACGTCCAGAGCGGTTTGCGCTTGGCGCGGCAATCGGCACGCCTGCCATTTCAATCAGCTTCAGGGCGATCGGATGATTGGGCATACGCACAGCCACGGATTCTTTTCCCGCACTCACTTCTTGTGGAATTTTATCGGACTTCGGGAGTAAAAATGTGAGCGGTCCTGGCATGAATTTGGCCGCGAGCTCTTCAAAGCCGCTTGGATAGGCCGTGACCAGCTCGTTTAACATCTCGCGGGAAGAAACATGCACGATCAAGGGGTTCCACGAGGGACGGCCTTTTGCTTCAAATATTTTTTTTACGGCCTTACCGTCCAGCGCATTCGCACCAAGGCCATAAACCGTCTCGGTCGGGAAAGCCACCGTGTCACCGCGTTTAATCATGGCCGCGGCCTGTGCCAGCATGTCTCGGTCGTCTTTGGGGTCGCCCGTTAATCGAAAAATAGTTGTTTCCATAATGCCTTAACCATAAACCGCATGCTGTTTTTGTGCAAACCCTGTTTGTTATTTTCAACAAACAATTTTGCAAAAATTAGCTGAAATTTTTGAAATATCGTGTTGTATTAGCGGCCAACACGCGTGTAAATCAGTCGACACCTAAACCCTGAACCTATGCCACCTTTGCGACGCAACGCGATCGCTCCGCTTGTCTTTGCCGTGGCCGCAGCCTCCATGCTGTTCGCCGCGCCCCAAGCGAGAGCCGAAAAGCTCAGTTCTGGATCGAAACTTGCTCAGCAACGAAACGTCAGCCAAGGACAACCGAAACAAACAACCACTAATCAGCCAACGCAGAAACAAGAATCTGGCAATCCTAATGACCAGAAAGGACAGGCTCCTACAAAACAGGAATCTGGTAACCCAAATGATCAAAACGGAGAGACCCCGAAACAGGACCTAGGCAAGCCCAGCGATCAGCAAGGACAAAACCAAGATCAAGGAAATCCCAACGAACAACAGGGACAAAACCCGCAACAGGGTAATCCCAACGAACAAGTGGGATCAAACCAGGATCAAGGCAATTCCAATGATCAAGCTGGACCAAACCAAGATAATTCAAATAACCAACAGGGCCAAAATTCACAAAACACAAACACAGATACTGACGGGCCGCAGGAGCAAAATACTGCACCGGCCCCCAATGTGAAAAGGGCTATTGCTAAACAGCGTGCGCAATTAGCGCGTTTGCAGCATGGCCTTTCTGAGGAACAAAAAGAATCCGTGCGCATCAAACGGGAAGAAATGAAAATCCGTCTTGATGCGATCAAGGAGCTTCCTGAAAGCGAGCGCCAAGATGCGCTTAAACAGCTGCAGGAGGAACTCAAGGCTTGGGCCTTTGAACAAGGGATCCCAATCACGCCCGCACCTGGGCATGACGTAAATTTAGCCAGGCACAGGTCAACAAACTTAAAAAATGTTCGCCAGTAACTCTCTAACATTAGGCCCCTGTACCGTATGGTGCGGGGGCCCTTTTGATTATTCCTTACCTATCTCCTGCTTTATTCCGCACCATGGACAAAACCACCCTTGTTTCTCTTCAGGCGCATCGCCGATCGTCCACCATTTATGGCAAGACTCGCAAGAGAAGTGGACGAGGCGCTCCTCGGATTTTTTCATAATTCTTTTTCACCAAGATAGGTAAACCGCGGCAAAATTTTCCCGTCCCGCTCAACCGTCTCTAAAAACATGGAAACCGGCCTCACCCACCATTGCCCGTCATGACGATAGACCACAAGCTCCTCCCCTGTTTCGCTCTGTTTGGCCACGCCGATCACCTCGCAGATGAAGCCTTTGAAATGTTTGTATGAACCAGGTTTTATGATTGCCATAGGTGCTTTCATTATGCTCCTGCCAGTATACAGGATCAACCCAAAATCATTGACAAACACAGTTTTTTATACTATATTCAATTTTCAAATAAACAATACACAAAGAGGATACCGTGACCAAGACCAGGTTTGCCTTCGTTATGATCATCGTCCTGGTCGCCGTCATGGTGATCAGCTTCGGCGACAAGGAAGATGCACGGCCAGAAGCTCCAAAGTCGACGGCACCCATCGCGGCGGTTCTCTCGTCGGCTCCCAGGTCCGTGTATCCGCCCTCGCCGGATGCTGAGCAGCCGACGCCGGAGCAGATCGCCTTCGTGCATTCCCAGCTTTTCATGGCCTGGGATCACATCGGCGCGTACTACCCGCTGCCTGAGTTGCGCCAGGAGTTCAAGTCTTTCATGGACCGAACCCAGGTCGGTGATGTGCGGATTCGCGTCGAGCCAAAGCGCTTTCTCTTTGGAGCGCCGCCAGCCATGGCTACTCGACTGAACGGCCAGCTGACGGTCGTCCTGTGCGTCCCGGTGTGGATGGATATCTGGAATGAAATCGGCGAACGCGAAACGATCACGGATATCGTGGTGGGGATTATGCTCCATGAAAAGTTCCACCTCGACCACCACGCTGGCACTCCACCCGGAATGATCACGCACCAACAGCAGGTTGAAAACGAGTCCGAGGCCTGGTGGTACACCGTCGAACACTGTTACCTGCCCATGCTACGAGCCGGTCGCCTCTCGCACCTGCCGAAAGATGATCCCGAGCAGGCCATCACCAATGCGCTGTTCGCCTATAAACTAGCGAACGGCGACCGCCGACACCCAGCCTGGCGGAACTTCGCCGCCTCTGTCAGCCCACCCCCGCATTAAGGCGCGCCAAAAGCCCCGAAACAGTTCAGCCCCACCGGCTTCGCTGTCTCGGGGCTGAATTGTTTTTAATGTTCATTTTCATAATCCAAGTCCGAGGCCAAAGAAACAGGCTTATCATCAAATTGGTTCGGCTCCTTGAACCCGCCGATTTTCGTGCGTAAAGAACCAGATAAAACACGGCCTCGCTTAATCGTCCGTTCGCCAAAACGGTTATTGATTAAGTCCTGCGCCGCGACCAAGCGGTCCTGGCGCCGGTCTTCAGGCAAGATCGATAATTGTTTAGCGTCTTGAATAAGCATGGATGTTCCGACACCCACCAAGCGCACTGGCTGCTCCAAGCGCCAGTCATCAATAATTTCACGAGCCAAGGTGTAGAGTTCAAAGCCATCGTCGATGTAACGCTGCAGGGTTAACCCTTCCGCACGGCCGGAAAAGTCGGCCCAACGCAAATAGACCCAAATATGCCGGCCGCGGTACCGGTCGCGGCGCAGGCGACGGCCAACCTTTTCGGCGAGACGCAAGAGCACTTCGTAAATTTCGTAACGGTTTAACGTATCACGCGACAAGGTATAGGTGTGGCCCATGGACTTAGTCGGGGCATAATCGTAAATGGACGGCACTTCGCTATAGTCAATTCCTTGCCCCAAATGGGATAAATAAATGCCGATGTTTGGGCCAAAGAAACACTGTAGGGCGCTGACCGGATAGCTGCCCAATTGCTTGAGGGTGGCAATACCCATATCAGCGAGGCGGATTTTCATGCGTGGGCCAATCCCAAAAATATCGCTGATCTCGACCCAGTCCAAAACCGTGGCCACGTCTTCTTCAGTAATCACGACTAAGCCATCTGGCTTTTGCATGTCCGAAGCCATCTTGGCCAAGGCGCGATTGGGCGCTACGCCAATGGAACACGTTAAGTGTGGGCTGATTTCGTCTGCTAAATGCTTTTTCATTCGCTTGGCCAAGGAAATTGCTCCGCTCCAATCAGGCACCCAGCCCGTGAGGTCGAGAAATACCTCGTCGATGCTATAAACTTCGATGCGGTCAGTATAACGCTTGCAAATGTCGAAAAAACCTTGCGTCAGAGCGGCATAGCGCGCAGGATCGCCGTCCACGAACTGGATCTGCGGACAGGCATGCCGCGCTTCAATATGCGTCATGCCCACGCCGACGCCATAACGCTTGGCTTCCTTGGAAGCGGCGACCACAATACTGCGCGTACCAGGCGAACCGCCCACCGCGATCGGTTTCCCTCTTAGCTCCGGATGGTCCATTTGTTCCACCGAAGCAAAGTAGGAATTCATGTCTATATGCAAAATAAAACGCCCCATAGCTGTACGTCGTTAAACGCCGATGCATATGGGACACCCTATGCTGGGCTGTGAAGTTGTGGGAGTAGTTTAAAGGATGAAAATAAGGTTGTCTAGTCAACGAAATGTCCTATTTGTCCGCCACAAATCCAATGGCGGGTTTTGGCTGTTCACCTTCAGCCATCAAGCGTCGGATGGCGGCAAAAACGATTTTAAATTGCTCATCATACTGTTTTTCCAGCGATTCGATGCGCAAAGAAAGGTCTTGGTTTTTTACCAATAAATCACGCATCTGGACAAAGGCTCTGATAATTTGCACATTCACCAGAATGGCGCGTTTACTGCGCAAAACGCTGGAGAGCATGGCTATACCTTGCTCCGTGAAAACGTACGGAAGTCTACGTAATCCGCCATGTTCCGAACTTGAGGTCACAAATTGTGACCTCAAGTTAGAAAAGCCAATATTTTCAAGCGCGGCCGCAGTTTCGTAAAAAAATTACCAATCAAGCAACTTTCGATAAATCTGCATTGATCACGACTGGCTTCACCGCCTCAATCTCGCTTCGATAAAAGGTAAAATCTGAAATAACAATTTTCATAAATTACCAACCAAATTCACTGTAAGGTTTCCCAACCCGAAAAGTAGCAATCGCCTGTTTCACATAATCAACCGTATTTTCGGGGATAGCGTCCAGAGCAAACCACTGTAAATCATCACATTTATCTTTTTCCATGATCATTGGCGTTCCCTCCCACGCTTCCGCCCGAAAAAAGAAACCCACGCGTTCGGCATCATTGCCTTTTCTGCTAACCACATGGATCAAGGTAAGGTCCTTTGGCTGAACATCAACGCCGACTTCTTCTTTACCTTCGCGGATGACGGCCTGCATCACCGTTTCCTTGCCGTTTAAATGCCCGGCAGGAAAACTATAAAAACCATCCATGTAGCCGGTGTTAAAACGACGCGCTAATAAAATTTTTCCGCCATTTATCATCACAAGATACACCGACGGAACGACACAGTGTTTGGATGAGTGCATAATGCTAGGTTAATAATCCAACCCCTCCCTCGCCGGGGCGCCTTCGTAAAAATAATGTTTGACCAGGTTCATTTCCGTCACCAGGTCGGCTACGTCCGTAACTTCCTTGGGGGCATCACGGCCGGTCAGAATCAATTCCAACTTTTGCGGCTTGCAAGCTACAAGATCCAAAACTTCTTGCGTGGTGAATATGCCCAGAGCCGCGCTAATGCAAACTTCATCAAGTACGAGCAAATCTAGGTCGCCTGTTTCCATCAATTCCTTGGCTGTATCCAAACCGCGCCTCCCCTCTGCCTTATCTTCCGGTTTTACGCCAAAACGGAACTTGCCCGATTCAGGATCAATGCGGTCAAGCCCGGTACGGAAATACGGGATGCCTAGTTTATCTAAAATAGCCGCTTCGCTGTAATGGCTGCCGCCCTTGTCGAAATACACAAAAGCAACCTTTTTCTCTTGCGCATGAGCACGCAAAGCCGTGCCAAGGGCTGCCGTGGTCTTGCCCTTGCCTTTGCCGGTATAGACTTGGATTTTGCCCCAGCTTGCCAGCCGTAGCTCATTTGGCAAAGGATGGGCTTCGGCACCATTGCAGGTATTGATGTTTTCCTTAGGCATATTGTAAAAAATAAACACCCGTGTTACACCATAGGTATCGACATCCCGTAGCCGACGTCTGGATGTCACGGATCGTGAACGATCAACACGATGGTTTTACCTCACTCTGCTAAGCGGCCGCAACCGCACCACTCGTCAGGCTCCCCTTCCTCTGACCGTGGGGGCAGAAAAGCAGACAGGGTTTCCGTAGCTTGCTTGCGAGCCAGAGCCACTCGTTAAGAAGCGAGCGCAAAAACCAGAACCGCAGTCGGCAGGAATCCTGTTACCCAGGTCGCAAGATTTGGGTAACAGGGCCTTTTTTATTTTAGCTGAAAAGCCCCTCAATCGAGGGGCTTTTCATTTATCCACATTTTGAATACCCACACCCTCGACAGAGCAAGCATCCTTCGCCGTATTCCAGGCCGCTGCCGCATTCTGGGCAATCGGGCGAGACTCCCATGTCAGCCATGGCAGCTTGCAGACCCTGGTTCATTGGCTTGTATTCAAGCTCCTCAGACTCAATCGGAGCGGCAGCCTTGCTTACAGTCACAGGAGCCTCGGCTTTGGCCATGGTCGGCTGGTAGGTTTCAGGCTTGGGAGCCGGAGCCTCAACGGCTTTTGGCTTTTCCGCTACGCGGGCAGCGGTCTTAGGGGCCTCTACCGGTTTAGAAGCAGGTTGGGCCGAAGCGGAAGAAAACTTCAGGTCAAGTTTAGCTTGTGGCTCCTTGATGTGTTGTTCCAGGGTCTGGGCGATGGCATCGGCAATCGAGAAGACTTGCACGCCATTATCCCAAATCGGCATGGGACCACGGATTCCTTTCAACTGCTCAATGATTTGCTCGGCCTTGATGCCAGAACGCAAGGACATGGAAACGAGGCGGCAGATGGCTTCGGACTTGGCCGCGTAGAACCCGCCGGTCTTGCCGATCGTGGCAAATACTTCAAACGGATGGCCGTCTTCGTCGTTATTGATGGTGATATACATGACGCCATAACCGGTTTTCTTGCGGTAGGTCTTACCGGAAATGACATTCGGACGCGGTCGCTTTTCAATGACCTGGGACATGAGCTGGCGGGCTTCCTGAACGGTGCTCGGCAGCTTGGTGGTGGCAACTGGCGCGGCTTCTTTCTTGTCATTAGCTGAGCCCTTCTTTCCCACCAATAAAGCTTGCTCGTCGCGGCAACCGTCGCGGAATACCGTTACACCTTTACAGCCAAGGTCATAGGCTAACTGATAGACATGGGCGATATCTTCGACCGTGCTTTCATTCGGGAAATTGATGGTCTTTGAAACGGCATTATCCGTGTACTTCTGGAAAGCAGCCTGAATGCGGATATGCCATTCCGGGGTGATGTCAAAGGCAGTCGCAAAGACACGCTTTACGTCTTCTGGGATACCCGCAATGTCTTTGATGGTTCCCTTGTCGACAACTTGCTGCATGATTTCTGGCGTGTAGAAGCCGCGCGCTTTGGCGACTTCGGCAAACAGGAAATTGCTTTCAAACTGGTCGGTGCCGCCCATGGAATTTTCGCGTCGGAAAGCCAGAGCATAAATTGGTTCAATGCCGGAGGAGCAGTTAGCGACAATGCTGGTATAGCCGGTCGGGGCGATCGTGGTCACGGCCGAGTTACGGCGCGCCTTAATGCCGCGCTTGGGCCAGACGCTGATCTCAAAGTACGGGAAAGAACCTTTTTCTTCACCGAGCTGTTCGCTGGCCTGATGCCCTTCTTCATTGACGAACTTCATGACTTGCTCGGCCAATTCGACGGCTTGTGTGCTGTTATACGGCACGCCGAGTTTAACCAGCATGTCCGCGAATCCCATGACGCCCAAACCAATACGGCGCGTACCTTTGGACATCTGCTCAACTTTAGCCAAAGGGAAATTGTTGACATCGATGGTATTGTCAAGGAAGCGAACGCCGTAGTAGACGGCTTCTTTCAAGCGGTCCCAATCGATCGTGGGCTGTCCATTGCTGCCGGCTTTCACGAAACGAGAAACGATGATGGAGCCGAGATTGCAAGTCTCATACGGCAACAAAGGTTGTTCGCCGCAAGGATTGGTGGCATCAAGCTTGCCCAAAGAAGGGGTCGGATTGTCGCGTTCGAGGCGGTCGACGAAAATGACTCCCGGATCGCCGCTGGTCCAGGCATGTTCCGCGATTTGGCGGAAAATATCGCGGGCGCGAGGCTGGCGCACGGCTGTCTTAGAGCCAGGATCCACCATGTCGTAGTTGGAGTCATTTCGTATGGCTTCCATGAAAGCATCGGTCGCGCCCACGGAAATATTCATGTTATCGAATTCACCTTCCTGGTCCTTGGCGCGGATAAACGATTCGATATCAGGATGATCTACGTTGAGAATGCCCATGCTGCCCTGGCTGCGGCCGCCCTTGGTCTGCACGGTCTTTTGCGCCACGGAGACGGCTTTCATGAAATGGACCGGGCCGGCGGCTACGGCGCCGACACCACCCACCAAGGCTCCCTTCATGCGCAAACGGGAATAGTTGATGCCCGTGCCGCAGGTGGACTTATGCGCGAAAACGTTTTCGGCGATCGTCTGCATGATGGCTTCGATATTGTCTTCAATTGGCAGCACCAAACAAGCGGACATCGTTAATTTCGAATCAGCATTGCGCAAAGCTTGTCCAGAGATGAACTCCAAGCGAGACATCATTTGGAAAAACTTCTCTTCGATCTGGGCCACGCGCGCCTCCGGAATATCGTATTGGCGCTCGGGACTGGCCACAAATTTTGCCACGCGGCGGAATAGCTGATCCGGCGTTTCAAGCGGCTTGCCTTCTGCGTCCTTATGTAAGGCGCGCTTCTGCAATACGGTTAGGGCGTTTGGTGTAATGATCGCTTCGCTGTTCATTTTATCGTTGGAAAGGATCGGGGTGGACGTCGACGAAACAGGTTTTTGTGCCGTTACGGACGCCGTTACAGTTGGCGCAACGGGCGCGGATACGATGTTTGTGGGCACGGACAAGGGCGTTGATGCGGTGGCAGATGGCACAGGTTTCTGTGCCGCTACGGGGGACGATTTTTCCTTTAGGTACAACACCTGGCCGCTCTTGCTGCCATCGCGATAGACCGTGATACCCTTGCAGCCGGTTTCATAGGCCAAGATGTAGGCATTGCGCACATCTTCGATTTTCGCGTCATTGGGAAGATTAACCGTTTTGGATACAGCCGCATCAGTCCATTTTTGCGCGGCAGCTTGGATCTTGACATGCCATTCATACCCAATGTCTTGCGTGGTCACAAAGACGCGCTTCACATCGTCCGGGACTTCCTTCATGTTCTGTACGCTGCCTTCCTCGGCGATACGGTCCATCAATTTTTCCGAATAAAAACCGCGTTCGCGGGCCACGCGCTCAAAATCTGGCGCCACGATACGTAAAATATCGACGCCCTTTTCGCCATTATTGCCATTCTTGTTGTAAAAGGCACGCCGCAAGGTCACTAAACCGAAATACGGTTCAATACCGGACGAGGTGTCGGCTAGCATGCTGATGGTTCCGGTGGGGGCGATGCTGGTGAGGTGGCTATTGCGTATCTTCATGCCCTTTTCTTCCCAACGGCTGCCGGTCCAAGCCGGGTATACTCCGCGCTCTTCGGCCAACTGACTGGAACGTTCCTGGATGCTTTCATGGACATGGCGCATGATGCGTTCAATCAAGCGTACGGCCTCTTCGCTGTTATACGGCACGCCGATCTTATACAGCATTTGGGCAAAACCCATCACGCCAATACCAATCTTGCGCGTCTGGCGGACCATATAATCAATGGCCGGGATCGGGTACTTGTTCAATTCAAGCATATTGTCCATGAAATGCGTGGCCAAGTGGGCCGTGCGGGACAATTTCTGCCAGTCGACTTCGCCAGCCGGTGTCACATGGTTGGAAAGGACGATAGAACCCAAGTTGCAGGATTCATAAGGCCCCAAGGGCTGCTCGCCGCAAGGGTTGGTCGCCACCATGTCGTAGAGGTGCGCATTATTGTTGCCGCGGGCGACCGCGTCCAAAAACAGCATGCCCGGGTCAGCACATTCCCAGGCGCGTTGGGTGATCATGTTAAACAAGTCGCGCGCGCGTACGGTCTTGGCCACCTGGCCATTGCGCGGGTTTACCAGCTGCCATTGGGCATCATGGCGCACAGCCTCCATGAAGTTATCAGTCACGCCCACGGAAATGTTAAAATTTTTGATACCAGAACCAGAGTCCTTCAACTTAATAAATTCCTCAATATCAGGATGATTGATATTGAGCACGCCCATATTGCCGCCATGGCGCTTGCTGCCTTGCAAAATCTGGCTGAAGCTTTGGTCAAAGGAACGGATATAGTGCACAGGACCCGCTGCCACGCCGGGAACTCCTTTGAC
>CAYHTI010000002.1:0-10591 GCA_964359515.1 uncultured Gammaproteobacteria bacterium
CCGGGCTCTGCCAATGCTTGGGCACGATGATCGCTTCGACGCAAGTGTGCGTCCACCGGCTGGACTTGATGAGCTCCTGCACGATGACGATGGCTCCATGGTGGGCATTCGCGTTCTGCTGGTGCAGAATCGCAAAGGGCCCGCCAGCCAGCGGTCCTCGCTTGGATTCGGTGAGAACCTGTTGGCAGGTCTCCCTGCTGACGCAGCCATGCCGAAGCAAGTGGCCGCAGAAGGAGACGACAAGCGCCTCGATCTCCTGCCGATTCATGGTGACTACTCCTCCCCCATCTGGGGGCATGACAAATACATGTCCCCTCCCTAACGGGAAAGGTTAAATTTTCAACGTTCAACCCTCGCGAGAAACGATCCCGCAAAGGATGGCTCAAAATAACAAAAAAGGGCGATTTTGTCAATATAGAAAGGCGGCAAGGGAGTAAAAGCGCCTCGCCGCCACCGAAATTCGCAGACCTCAGCTAGGTCCGGTCAGTAAAGAGCTGAAAACACGACGGGCTGGCCATTGGCCTGCACGGGCCCTTCGATGGCAAAACCCTGGCCCGTCTTGCTGCGCAAGCGAATCGTCCGTACCTCAAGGATGACCACGCTGCCAACATTCGGGCTATTCGCTATGTCGCCGACGATGCTCAGGCGTCGTGAGCGGCTGGAGTTAATGCGCAGCGGGCTGGTGAACTCAAAGTCCACGCTGTCGCTGACCGATGTTACATTCTGGGTGTCAGCCGCCCGCGCCCCGGTTTCATCGACCAAGGTCAGCCGCGTCACGCCCGCGGTCAGCATGCGGGCGCTGATGCGCACTATATCCGTATCGGTATCCGCCTGTCCCGAATGCTCGGCGATGACAAACTCTGCCAAGACGTCGGCTGCGCCCTTGCCAGAGGCGCGGTAATCGCGCGTCGGCCTGGTTGCAACGGTCGAAACGACTGGCGGCGGATCGAGGATAATGGTGAAATCAATGTACGATGTCGGGATGTAATGCGGGGTTGGGTTACGCGAGCTGGATACCAGGAGATTCCGCAGGGTGACGCGCATCTCTCGCTCAATGAGGGCGCCCTGGTTCACCAGGTTGAGCGAGTTCGGTGGCCCCGTCGTCGTGGCCAGGATATTGATGTCCTTGGTCACCTCGCTGGTGTCGGCGAAGATGATGAAATCCGCGCGATCCTGGACGACAGGTATGCTGAGCAGTTGGTTATTCGGTGTACCGATGAGCCGGAAAGATCCTCGGTCAAACGGTTGGTTGTCCACGCCCAGGCCGCCATCCGAACTGGCCACGCGCATGCTGGGCAGCCAGAAGGTGGTGTCAACCATGGCCTCGTGGATGACGAGGTCCGGAACGAGGGAAACAGCCTCGATCGTAACGAGCAAAGTGTTCTCGGTGGAAAGCACATGCCTGGGCTGGCCCGTGATCTGATCTTTCATGGTGAGAACGACCTCATTGGGCTCGTTGATGACGGTCTTACGACGACGGTCATCGCCGCAGCCGCCGAGCATGAGCATCAGAAGCGAAACCAGAACAAAGCCGTCGGTGTGCCGCATGATGGTCCTTCTCCCCATTTTTAAGTCGTTCGTGTCAAGTGCTATTTGAGAGGAAAACACCAATTTTCCTCTGCCCGCAGAAAATGGTGACCGGTCATTATAGGAAAAATGGCGAGATAAAACATAGCTTGGGAAAATTGTCAAGAGGAAAAATGGTACAATATCTGCATGCAACGGCTGATTGATCCTCCCTCCCCCTTTATTTCCAAGTTACTTGCCGAATACCCATCGGCCGGTATTTTTATTGTTGGCGGCGCGGTACGCGATGTTCTCCTGGGGTGGCCGGTAAAAGATTATGACTTGGTTGCACAGGGAATCCCTTTAGACGCGCTGATCAGCTCCCTGGAAAAACTGGGCGAGGTCAACCTTGTCGGCAAAAGATTTGGCGTTATTAAATTTCGGCCGCAAGATGATGCGCATTTTTTTGATATTGCCTTGCCCAGAAAAGAACGCTCAATCAACTTCTCCGGAGCCTACCGTGATTTTGAAATTCAAAGCGATTACCTCCTGCCGATTGAAGAGGATTTGGCGCGCCGCGACTTCACGATCAATGCGATGGCTTATGACCTACGACACAACACCATCGTCGATCCGTTTTTCGGACAAAAAGACCTCAAGGCTAAAACGATCCGCACGGTTGGGTCGGCGGCTACACGTTTTCAGGAAGACTACTCGCGCATGCTCCGCGCCGTGCGCTTTGCCAGCCGCTTTGGATTTTCCATCAGCGAGAAAACGGCCGCAGCTATCAAAAAAATGGCGCATCACTTGCACGACAAGCTTGGTGATGAGTGGATCGTCAGCAGGGAAACGCTCAGCCAAGAATTCCTCAAAGCCTTCGATGCGCGTCCGCGTTTTTGTATTGAGTTGATGGATGAGCTCAACTTGCTCGAAACGGTCTTTCCCGAACTCAAGGCGCTGCAAGCATGCAAGCAAACGCCGCCTTATCATACGGAGGGCACTGCTTTTGATCATGTGCTTTTGTCGCTGGATACAACCGAAACAACAACTTTCACCGCCTGGTTCCCAGATCCGATCCCCTTGCTCAGCAAGCTTGCCATACTTTTTCATGACCTTGGCAAACCGGCGGCAGCGACCGAACAGGATGGCGTGATCCATTTTTACGGCCACGAAAAAATCGGCGCGTCCATGGTTAGCGAGCTCTGCGACCGGCTCAATCTTGGTTCAACGGCCTATTACCCGTTCGCGTACGAACAACTCGCTTGGATTATTCGAGAACATATGTTCGCCATTAAACGGAAAAGCCAATTGACCAAGGCAACCTTGCTTGAACGTACGTTTTTTTCAAAAAAACACTTTGGTCAAAGCCTGTTGCACACCATGCTGGCGGATCAGCTAGCCTCGATCCCTGCCGAAACAACAAACAACACGCTCCCGATTTTGACGCTGCTCGAACGCTTGCGCAAACTTGCGCCAGACGGCATGCTCCCTCCCCCGTTGATTTCCGGCGATGATGTGCTAGAGTGGACGGATATTAAACCAGGCCCGCGCATTGCAGAAGCGCTTGATGATGTGCGCGAGCGCCAGCTAACTGGCGAATTCGCAGGACGCGCGCAAGCCGAAACCTATGTCAAAAACGCCTACGGAACTCAATAAAACCTTGGCGGTCACCGAAACCGACCCGAAAAACCGCCTCGATAAATACCTCGCTGCAAAGCTGGAGGGTTTAACGCGCAGCCAAATCAAAAAGCTCATTGAGACCAAACATGTCCTGGTAAATGGTAAGCTGCCGTCCGTACACCAATTTCTAAAAGCTGGCGATACAATTTTTATCGGCCCCGCGCAGGACAATGTCAGCGAAGCGGGCCAAGCCCCGGCCGCCCTGCCTGAAATTCCCGTGATTGCCGAAACGGACGACTACCTAGTTATCAACAAACCGGCCGGCCTTTTGGTGCATGCCACCGGTACAGGTAAACAAGAAATCACCCTAGCCGACTGGCTGCACAAAACGCTTCCAGAAATCTCCTCTATCGGACAACATGAGCGGCCAGGCATTGTGCACCGATTGGACCGGGACACGTCCGGCGTGATGGTCATTGCCAAGACACAGGCGATGTACGACCATTTAAAAAAACAATTCAGCGACCGCACGGTGGAAAAAACCTATACTGCGCTTTTGCACGGACATGTGCGCGATGATGCTGGTGAGATTACCCACCCGATTGGCCGCTCTCGCAATAAATCGCGCATGGCCGCTCGTCCCGAAAACACCTATGAAAGCGACCGCCCGGCTGTGACGCGCTATGAAGTCGTAAAACGCTTCCGCAAACCCTTCACGCTCGCGCATGCGCACCCACTCACCGGACGCACACACCAAATCCGCGTGCATTTCATGGCGTTGGGCTTCCCTGTCGTTGGCGACCAGGTTTACACCATCAAAAAGCAGCGTGTGAAGTCAGAACTTGGCCGACATTTTTTACATGCGGAGAAGTTGTCCTTTAGCGACCTCAGCGACAACCGAATCACGGTCGAGGCCCCGCTCCCCACAGAACTTCAACAATTCCTGGAAAAGTTGGTATAGTGGGTTTATATGTGAACTCACCCCTCCCTTAAAAAGGGAGGGGAAACATCAATATTTGAATCCAATCCCCCTCTCTTCTTAAGAGAGGGGCTAGGGGTGAGTTCCCTCTACACATACTATGACCAAAGGGCACCTCTTCATTATTTCCGGTCCATCAGGCGTCGGTAAATCCGTGGTATTCGAACGCCTGCGAAAGCGCATGCCAGCGCTGGGCCGTGTGGTCACGCATACCACGCGAGAGCCAAGACCAGGAGAAAAAAACGGGATCCATTACCATTTCACTACGCAGCGACAGTTCAAGGAGATGATAGAAGACCATGCCTTTTTAGAATGGGCCGTGGTCCACACCCAGCTCTACGGAACCCCCAAGCAAGACACGATAGACCTGCTGGCGACTGGCAAAAACGTCGTTATTGTCATTGACGTGCAGGGCGCAGCGAGCGTCAAAAAACAAATGCCGGACGCGATCTTGATCTTCATTGAACCAGACGACGTCAAACACTTGCTTAAGCACCTAAAATCCCGGCGTGAAATGAATCAAACCGAAATAGACATTCGCCTGGAAAATGCGAAAAAAGAGCTAGCCATGCGCAATTTTTACGATTTTATCGTCATAAACCGCGAAGGCCATATCGACGAAACAGCCCATGAAGTGGGCCAAATCATTGTGAACGTTTCAAAAAAGCGACGCGGTCAGGCAAAGGGCATAAGCGCTTGACAGCTCAAGGCTTCTAGGTTACGATAGGCCTACCTTTTACGGAAGACGTCACGTCTTCTTTTTCTATTTTGCATATGGCATCCAAGAAAAAAGTGGCTGTAGGCTACAAAGAAATCAGTTTTGCCGAAACGGTTCCGGGCATGGTCGTGCGCGTCCACCAAGTTATTAAGGACGTGAACGCCAAGGGCGAAGAAAAGGAACGTATCCAGATTTACGAAGGCCTGGTCACCCGCCACCGCGGCGGCAAAGAAACCGGCGCCACGGTTACGGTGCGCAAAATTTCCGAAGGCGTGGGCGTGGAAAAGATTTTCCCGATCAATATCCCAGCCGTCAAAAAAGTGGAATTCGTCAAACAATTCAAAGTCCGCCGCGCCAACCTCGAATACCTTCGCGACACGAACAAGCACCTGAAAGAGCTTGTCAAAGCCTAAGGTTGATTTCTTGGCCAAATTAGTATACTTTTGAGGAGCGCTACCAAGCGCTCTTCTTTGTTAAAAAAGGTTTTACTGAGATTTTCAAAATCGACAACAACGTAACTCCGGCCCTTTCAAAATCGACCCCACTACGCTGAGTACAGCTACGCGGGGCACAGTGAGATGAAAAACATAAAAACGTACTTCCGGGATTTTCAAAATCGATGAGATGCGCCGGCTTTTGCGAGGAGCGGACGGAAGCGTACTCAATGTACGCTGGAGGAGCACCGCAGCAAATGCCAAGCAGATCGCGATTTTCAAAATCCCGGGCGGACGTGGCGGAATTGGTATACGCACATGCTTGAGGTGCATGCGCCGCAAGGCTTGGAGGTTCGAGTCCTCTCGTCCGCACCATGTACCATTCGCGTGGCTCAGGTACATGGCGCCGCCAGACACAAATCGTGTTAAGGGCTGCGCCCTGAACCTGAGCGTTAGCGAATGGTTCAGGGATGCTTAGCTCAGTTGGTTAGAGCACCTCCTTTACACGGAGGGGGTCACAGGTTCGAGTCCTGTAGCATCCACCATTTTCTTTCTTATAGAAAAACCCCGATGTCGGGGCTTTTTTTATTGCGGTTGAACCAAAAGCTAACTAGCCATAATCATGTATCGAGACACTGAGGCCAAGGCAGAAGCAATAATACCAATGATCAATATGGCAATCAGGAGAATCAAACCGATAACAAATTTTCTATTGTACCAGTCTGGTTTAGAAACACCGTTTACTTGGGAAATCTCTGGTTTAAAAAATAAATAAATAGAGTATGGAATGCTGACAATCACTCCCAACATCGATAATGCCGCAGCAAAGCCCGTGGCCAGCACAAACACAGGTGGGGGTTCATCAATCGACAAAGGTGCCCAATAAATGGTGCCCAAAATACCGAATGCCCCAAACAGCAGGATAAAAAGAATAATAGGAAGGAAAAAGAACAAAAGGGAACGCTTTCTATTTTGTGTCATAATAATCATAGTCTATCACAAAGTCATCTCACTTGATAAACATGGATTAATTGAACATTTATGTCCCAAGACTTCACCAAAAAGATGGCCATCGTTGTCCGCAACGATCTAGAAAGCTGGCAAGTTTTAAACACCGTTGCCCATTGTAGCGCCTTTCTCGGTAATAAGATAAAGGAGTCATTTGATACGGGTGAGCCTTTTTTAACATCTGACAATAAACCTTTTCCTCGCAATAGCCAATATCCCATCGTCTCACTTTCTGCCAAAGCTGGACAGCTTCCAGCCCTGCTTGAGCAAACAAGAGCTTCAGGCCTACTTTATATCGCCTTCATCCGCGAAATGATCGACACGACCGTCGACCAAGAAATCATTGATGGTTTAAAAAACAAGACCGAGGCGCAAACTGAGCTTTTGGGCATCGGAATTTTTGGTGAAAATGAGGCCGTGAAAACCCTGACAAAGAAATTCAGCCTCTGGAAATAGATCCTTGCCATCTTCCCGCCTCACTTGCTAACCTAATCGCCGCAAACGCCTTGGGAACAAGGAGGGCATCATGGGTAAAGACTTGGATCCGATGCTCCTCCAGCGTATTCGGGAGGGGCTTCGCCAGCAGCGGCTTAGTGAAAATAACGTTGCGCTGGCTGCTTTTCTCGACTGCCGTGAGGCCGCCGTTGCTCTCGAGGAGCACATTGAGTCGCCTGAAGATCTCAGGCCTTGGTGCGAAGCGATCTACGACGGCTGGGGCAAATCCGCAGCCGCCCGAACGGTTATCGCCTGGGCGCGCGCGGCGATGCACCGCTGGGACAAGCCGCCACTGCCTGAAAAGCTCAGGCCGCGCCTTAACCCCTTGCCCTACGCCCTGCTGGTTGCGGCCGAACAGCTCGTTACCGCACCGAACGAGATCATCCTAGCCAATGCCATACGCTTACTTGAACCGGCGTATGAAGAACCAGAACTGCTGGCCGAACAGGACGGCCTTCCAAACCATGCGTCTATTCTCTCCCTCACGATCCAGGCTGCGGCCATCATGACTGGATCTTCGACGTCAGCCCTCAACGAGGCTCGGGACGACGCGCACCTGCTCTGGCCTAATAATGTACCCCTCATCAAACGGATCGCGGCGAGCGAGCTGATCCCGTGGACACTAGGGGAGCAGGATGCCCTGGCAAAACGGCCAACCCGTATGCCCCTGACCTGACCATTTTCGACCGTACGCCCACCCGGGTGGCCGGTCGCTTTTTTACAAAAAGACCTAGTTTTGCAGGAAAGCAGCTCCCCTTGCCAAGATGAGCATCCTTTGATACTGTGCGCAGTCAAACAAAAACCTGCTCTTTTAGAGGTGTGACAATGGACCCCAAGCTTACCGCACGCGGAATGAGCCTCAAGCTCCGCGTGGAGCTTGGGAAGCTGCCTATGCAGCGGCTGGCACTCGCCTCTTATGTCGGTGACCCTGACGCGTGCGCCGCCCTCACTGCCCTTGCGGCAGAAGGCTGCGGCGAAGCCCCCCCGGATCGGCCCGAGTCGTTCGACCTCTGGCTGCCCGGCCTCAAGGCCTATGGGCAAGGAGTCGTGCTTCGTACCAGCCTCGCGTTCAGCCGTCTGGCCCTGCTTCAGTGGCGCGAGATACGGCGCGAGCTGAAGGAGAAAAGTGCCGGGCACCTGTGCTACCCGCTCGCGTATGACCTGGTCATTGCTGCGGAAGCCTGCCTGGCATACCGTCTCCCTGACCGCTTGGCGTACCTGACGAAAACGCTCAGCCAGGCCGAAGACGCTCCTTACGACCTGCACCATAGCGACAACCTGCCGCGGCATGCGCAACTAATGGCGCTGTTCGTGCATACCGCGCGCATCGTGCTGCCGCTTTGCTGGTCGGAGGCCTTCGACGCTATCGGCCGCAATCTTCATGAGTTTTGGCCGAAAGAGAAGACGCGGCGAAACATCGTACGGACGCACCTGATTCCGTGGGCGCTGTACGAGCAGGCCGAGGCAGACCCCATCCTCGAGCACCCCACGCAGTCGCCGCGCGACAGCGTCGCCGACCCATGACCGCCCGACAGCCTCTTTACCTGGCTGTCGGGCCGTTTTTATTATTCGACAATCAAACTCCCCTTCATGCTGCCATGTCCAGAACCGCAAAACACGGAACAGAAAAACGTAAAGGTTCCTTTTTTGTCGGCGACAAATTCAACGGTTGCCGTTTCATTCGGCTCTAAATCTACCTTGACGTTAAAGGCTGATAATCCGAAGCCGTGATCTACGTCGACGCTCTTGATGGTGAGCACCACGCTGTCGCCCTGGTTCACGCGAATAACCGATGGCTCAAAGGCCCATTGCTTGGCGATCAGATCAAACTTTTTCACCACTGGCTTCGGAGCCGGTGTTGGTTCGGGCTCAGGAGTTGGCGCTGGAGTCGGCGTTGGTTGCGGTGCGGGGGTTGGGGCGGTCTCTACTGGTACTTCTTGGATCTCGGTTGGCTGAGTATCAACTAAATCAGCATCGGGATTGGCGAGTGGTGTTTCCTCGTCCACCTGCATGTTTTCTTCCAAAGGAGGGACAATCGGCTGTTTCGCGACCGGCGACGAACTCTTGCAGCCAAATCCAGCAAAAACCAGGCTTAAAGCAATGACACTCAATGATGTTCTTTTCATAGAAGAAGTTAAGGGTAATGGAAAAATTTATGAAGTTATTGCGCCTTCTTGGAGCAACAACCGCCGCTTTTTTGCAGGCAGGCGGTTATACCCACCCAAGCTGCCGTCCGCTTTAATAACACGGTGGCAGGGAATCGCCGGGTCGTAGTTGGTCCGTAAGATGGCCCCAACAGCACGGGCCGCTTTTTCGTTTCCAGCCATGGCCGCCACCTGCCCATAGGTTAATGTTTGTCCTTTCGGAATGCGACGCATGATTGCGAAAACTTGTTCTCGAAATGTTTTCATACTAGGGGCGGGTAAAACAGGCTCGGCACATGGGCACGTAGGAAAAACGACCGTCTTCAGGCACCGAGGCCGGCATGCCCGCCAATAAAGGCTTATCTCCTTCAAAGATTTGGGTATAAACTGCGTCCGGGACTTTGCAGACTTCACAAACGGCACGGCGAAATTTGACCTCTTTTGGTCCAAGAGCGAACAAACGCGTGACATTTGCGAATAGCAAGCCGCGATAATCCGTGTCGAGGCTTGAAATGATCACCGTCTTTTTTTGCCGCAGCAGCAATTCAATGACATCCATATCCGTGTCGCCAAACATGTGGAATTCGTCGATCCCGACCACGGCAACGTCTTCTTCAAGAATTTCCCGAAGACTGTGGATCTTTTTGGCTTCGATGAGCGAACCATTTCTGGATTGGATTTGACGGTCCCGCACGTGATTGGCGGATTGGTACAGGCGGTAAGGAATGGTGGTATATCGCAGCGGCGCAAAATAGCTAATCAGCTCGTAGGACTTGCCGCTTTTCATGGGGCCTAAAATGAGAGTCAGATTCATAGTAAATTATTATACCAATCTGACCTAAGTGCGCCAGGCCCTTCCCCCTAGAAAACGCAAACACCGGCAAAAAATCAAATTTCTGCCGGTGTTTTTTCATTTTCCAGGGAAATGCTAATTGCCGAATATACCGCCGCGAATCTCTACCCTGCCAGTCGTTGGAGCAGATGCGCCTTTCGATCCCTCAAAAAAGCCTTCGAGTACCCGTCGCAACTCGGCTTCGGCCGGGGAAGGATCGAACGGATTGCTGAGTGATTCGGACACATACGGCGGCTTCACTTCCACCTGCATGACAGGACATTGTGATTGGGCGCAATGTCCGCAACGGTCCGGCGCAGGGTCAGGAATGATTTGCCCGCTTGTAGATGTGGCTGTGCCATGCCAATGCTTTTCACCGCAGGCATCCGGATTTGCAAGATGCAAACCTTGCGTGAACAAATAGACCTCTTTTACCTTGATGACCTCAATGATGCAGGTAATTTTGCCCGGTGCTCCTTTGGATCCTTCTGGTTTGCCGCTCCCTCCCTTACCTCCACCGCCCTGCAAACAGCCGTCACCGCCATTACCGCCCATGCCGCCGGCTTCCGCCAAGATCTCTCCTTCTTCGCCTGGGTCGCTCTCACTTATACCGGCTTTGCCAGCCGTGGAGCTTGCGGCGCCGCCAAGACCTCCGTTGCCGCCCTTTTTATCTGGGCCACAGCTGCCGCCAGTGCCGCCCAAACCAGCATTGGAGGTTGCATCACCGCCATTGCCGCCAGAAGCCACGCGGAAGAACCCGGCGCCGCCGCTGTCTTTTGCTGTTCCGCCAGCGCCAGCGATAGCCGTAGACTTGCCGCCTGTTCCGCCTGCACAACTGCATTCACTGCCATCGCC
>CAYHTI010000002.1:10601-19419 GCA_964359515.1 uncultured Gammaproteobacteria bacterium
CATCGCCGCCTTTACCGCCTTTCGCTATGGCTGCGCCTCCGTGGCCAGCCTGGATATCGCCGATCAAAATATTAGTCATTCCACCGACTGTCCCGGCGGAGCCTAAGGCCTGCACGCTGTCGCCTCCACTGCCGCCGCGAGCCGTGGCATCGCCGCCCTTTTTACCGGGGCACCCGGCTTCGGCATCTTTGCCGGTGGCCTCAGCCAAGCCGCCAGTGCCGCCTTTGCCCGGTGTAATTTCAAAGGCACCGGCGATCTGGAAGTCTTGCGTCGCGACCATCTTGAAATTTCCCGGCTTGCCGCCGTCGCCGCCCGTGGCCGAAGCGGTCTCGCAGTCGGTTTTGGTGCGGGCAATACCGCCGTCGCCGCCGCTGCCTAAAATCAGCTTGAAATTATTGATCTTTAGCTTAGCCGCCTGCACATTCAGGCGCATCGCGTCTTGGCCGCGGCCGGCAATGGCCGTGCAAGTGTCATAGGCATTAATGCCGTGGTGGCCATTGGGTCCGCTGAGGGTAAAATCCTGCAGCTGCACATCGCCCTTTTCACCGAAATTGAAATAAACTAACACCTTTTTTATTTTCGGATTGCGCGTTTGGATATCCAATTTTTCCGGCGGCAATTCGCCTTCACCGACGATTTGCCAATTGCCGCGAATCACGATGGGCGGTGCATCCTGCGCTTGTGCTGCCTTTACACCTAAAGCCGCATGGACCAAAGGCTGCCAGTCATAACCGGCTGGCAGCGAACGGTTCGATGCAAAAACCTGCGGCTGTTCGGCGTCCGCCGCTGAAAGCGGGCCGACTCGCTGCCCTGTGCCCGTTGACGTTTCAGAAGTCGCATACACCTGCTCAAGCTGGGTTTCGCTCAATACGCGATCCGGACGGTCCACCATTTGAATCGAACCGTCTGAAATAACGGAAGAGGTTTTTTCAAAAGTAAAACTCGCGGCAGATACCGTAATACCCGAGGCCGACTGCTTTTTCACATCAGAAACACAACGCAGCTGATTGCTCACTTTGAATTCCTGGCCAACATGCAGTTGTATGGCACCGTCCTGACAATCTATTTCCCCATCAACGGACAAATCACCAGTGACCGTCAGTTTAGCTCCATTTGCCAGCACCAATCGCTGCTTGGCGCTCACGGCATAATTTCCCTCAATCGTACGGTCCGCGTCAATCAGAATGGTTTCTTTGCTGTTTAAGACGAAGTAAATAATGCCGACCAAAGCCAGGGCGACAACAAGTCCGCCGGCAACCAGGCCCTTCATCATCGCATTTTGCTGCATAAGTCCATTTACAGGATTATGCTGTTATTTTAGCAAAAATAATGCCCCCTACGGAAGCCAAGGAATTGCCACGTTAAACTATGGCTGATTTCATTGCAACATCGCCGGTAATTGCTTGATCTGGCTTCTGGATCACCACTTTGTTCGACATCGGCTGCCGTTCACTGGACGGCGTTTCCACGACTTCTACCTGCTCGAAGCCAGCACGGGTAGCCTTGATTACATAAGAACCAGGCTCAGGCAAGAAGCTAAAGCGTCCTTCATAATCGCTCAAACGACTGGTGACCACTTTGCCGTACTGCGGATCAATCAGCTGGATTGTCGTAAGAGGCAGCACGGCGTTTGTGGCAATGTCGTACACAACACCCCAGGCTTTCATCAACTTCGGCCGCAACCTCAGCTGCGCGGCCAAGAGCAGGACGTACATGACCGCCAGCAGCCAATTCACGCCTTTGTCAGGAATGGCAGCCACGGTCGCCACGCTGGCGATGGAACCAACGAGCAGCACTGGCACGGCCAAGTAATTACCGACTTTTTGTATGGCTAGCCATACTTTCTTTACCCCGCCGGTAAACTGCCACTGTCTTTGCGCATTGACCGGATCAAGAGGGACATCAGGAACAGTGATTTCAGTCCCCTGCTCGCCAATCGTCATGCCGTCTTGTGCTTTGTAGATGTGGAAGTTGGCGTCTACCTCTGATGTAATGATCTGGCTTGGGAATTGGTAGGTGGGCTTGGTTACTTCTAATGTGTACTTGCCTGGCGCAAATAAAGCCTCGTAGCGACCTAGTTTGTCGGTGACGGTGGTGGAAACAAGCTTTCTCGTTGACGAAAGGGATCCCTCCGCTCCGGCTTGCCCGCCGGAGTCTTGACGTAGGCGGGTCGGGATGACAAACAAATAAATGCGCACGATCGCAAGCGGTAATGGCTGTTTGGTAATGCTGTCATAGACCACGCCGTAAAAACGCTGTTGGCCTTTCTTTTTGCGGCCAATCAAGCCCAAAAGATAAGTCAGGAAGTGGTAAATCATGGTCGGGACGTACGGCAGGTAACCCCACAGTGGCACACTGGAAACAACGACGACGGGCGCCGTGACACTTAAAGTTGTTTGGATCACGGGCTGTTGTTTTTCAATAACGCGAACTACCTCTTTGCGCACTTCGTTGATCACGGTCAAAGCCGCGTTTGAGGACACCGTGGTATCAAACTCCGCCTCAATATCACCGCTGCGGCCTAACGAAATTTTCACCTCACCCACCTGGACACGCTCGGAGCGAAGGTCGCCTTTTGAAGCAATGGCTTCGATCTTAACCGATGCCTCCTGACCAGCTTTAATGCCCAGCTGATCCGCGCTTACAAAGGTGCGCCAGTTGCCATTCTCATCGCTGACCACAATGGAAGTCACACTATCATTGAAAATCAACATGACAATACTGAATGGCTGGCTGGTCGTCCCAGTAAACTCGATTTGATCCAAGCTGGCTTTAGCGAGGCCGGTCAGGGACAAGGTATCACCAGCTTCATTAGACACTTCTACGTTAAAACTCGGGCCATCGCTTGAAACCGTGGTTGGCTCTGGTGTCTGGGAAGCTGGCGGCGTTGCTCCAGTATCCCCGCCATTCTCCTCGACTTCCTGCTGGATAATTTGGTTAATGAAATCATTAATCTGCTCCACTTCTTCCTGCGTCGGCAATGGGACAGGCTCCTCAATGATCGGTTCGGGCTCAATCGGCGGCACAATAACGGGCTCAGCCTCGGCGACATCCGGCTCAAGGCTAACTACTGGGCTCATGTAAACATCTTCGCTTTCCGCAAAGCTCACGGCAACTTGTAAATTGATGATCGGATTAGCCGCGGCTAATACCTGGCTTGCCTGCGCTGTTACTGGTGCTTGTGGACGTAAAAGGTTCAGTGCCGCTTCATCAAAAGCCAGGTCAAAACGCAATGTATGCGTTTCATTGGGCTGCATGCTTCCCCAGATGGCAGACACCGTATTGCTGCCGGCTTGTCCCGCGTCTTGGTCAGCACCATCGCTCTGGCTGCGGCCATCCACGGTTAAAGTGCCGCTGCGATAGACGATATACCTGGGTAAAGGCAAAGAAACTAAGACATTGCTGGCAGAGAGAGAACCGACATTTTGTACCTGCACGGAGACAGTCAAAATCTCATTGGTCGCCAATGGCCGCGACAAGGTGTTAGTTCCCTTCTTGAACACGCCAAGGGTCACAGCAAAACGACGCGAAAGGTCTTCCATTTCTTCATACACAGTCGGCTCGCCGCTGATGGCCGCTTGATTTCTGGTGGTTACGCGCACTTCAATCTCGTCATTGGCTTCAATGCCTTCAAACGTATATTCATTGGTCTGGATCCACTCACTGCTTAAACGCAGTTGTGATACTCCCAGGCGCGGACGAGTGACGAGGATTTCATACATGATAGCCGTATCGCCCGGAAAAGATGAAAATGCTGGTTCAATGCTGAAGGTTACGGAATGCTGAGTACGGCCAAGCAGTCTTGGACGCACTTGAGGAGCGGACGTCACGGCGCTCGCAAACTCACTTAGGGGGCTTTGGCCGATGGCATTGTAAGCCACGACCTTGCGGCCAGAAACTTGGGTGTTGGGAGCCAGGTTGATCTCCTGCGCGCTTGTTGTGCCAGCTGGAACGTCCGCGATGACCGCGTTGTTTGCATCTAAGAGCCTGAAGCCTGTTTCATTGTTGCTGTTGTCTAACCAGTTGTAACGGAGTGTTGTTGAACCAAGCACTTCCACAGAAACGGCTTGCGGGGCTGCGGGCAAAGTTTCTTGCTCTTGCTGCTCCTGATTTTGCTGCTGTAAATCAGCGATACGTTGCTGTGAAGACCCGCCCGCACCCATGGTGAACTTGTTGGTCGAAATTGGGTCTTGGCTCCAAGAACTTTCCACGCCGGCCTGGTCAAAGAACTTGATACGCCAGAAGTACACGCTTTCATTCACGTCTAACTCGGCGACGGCGCCAAAAACAATGTCTGCACAGCGTGCGGCCTCATTGCAGTTAGCCATGCTCGTGCCGGCTGCTCCCGAATCCCATACAACCGAGCTAAAGTCATTGTTGTCGTCGACTTGTATACGATATTTTGTAGCAATGTCACCGACATCAGGGTCATTGAAGATCGCACTAAAATTCGGACGGCCAGAAGTCACACCAACTGGGTTTGTTAACCCTGTTTGGGCTGAACCGTCATTGCTAAACAAGGTGGTGGGAGCGGTTGGAGCCGTACTAGTTGTGAATGTCGCTGTGGCGCTGAACGGGCCTTCTAAATTGTCATTATCCCAGAATTTAATGCGCCAGTAATATGTAATGCCGCCCAAAGTTAAAGCCGATCCAGCATAGTTGATGTTGGGGCTGCGCGCGCCGATAGCCGTGGCAGTCATGGCTGTGCCGGAGGCGCTTGAGTTCCACAGTAAGGTGGTAAAGCCCGCGTCGGAAGCGACTTGGATACGATACTTTGTTCCTGTGTTACCCGTGTCAGCATCATTGAAGATGGCGCTAAAAACTGGCGTAGCATCCGTGGTCGATGAAGAACAGCAGGTTTGCGCATCCGTAGCACCAGAAAACAAACTCGTGGGGGCGGTTGGCGCATTACCGACCGCAATGCTGATAGTTGCTTCATCTGTTCCGACTCCCGGTGAAGCTTCCGTTGCGCGGACGGTAAACAAAGTTGTTCCCGTCACCGTGGGCGTGCCGGAAACTACGCCCGCCGATGACATATCTAAACCCGCAGGCAAGACCGTGGTACAAGCCACGGTCAGTCCCCCGCTGCGGCAAACGAAGGTGTGCGGACCGTAGCCACCGGTCGAAGCAATTGCCTGGCTATAAACCGTATTCACGGTCGCGGTTGGCAAGATGGCGGTGTTGATAGCAATCGCACCCTGTAAAACCGTACAAGTGCCAGGTTGATTATTCGTAATCACCCCGCTACCGGAAAGATCGGTCACGCCCGTCACCGTTAATGCCGGTGTTCCCGAGCACGGAGTATCAATTAGCAAACGAGCTCGATTAATCACCGAAAGATTACGAAAGGTATAGCTCGTTGGAAGACCAGCAGGCACCGTTACAAACAATGGTGTAGCTCGAGTTGCATCGCTAATGATGTTGTTATTGGACAAGACAAGATCTCCGTCTACGAGCGAGGAATCCTTAATAAAAACGGTTCCCGCGCCACCGAGTCTCGTGGCACTAGCACCAGGATCATTGCCACCGAAGGCCTGAAATACTGGACTTAATGTGCTGTTCCCTGTCTGACTACTGTCATAGTAAAAAGCGATACGTCCACCACCACCCGCACCATTATTAACTTCATTTGAATCTGCACCATTCGCGCGAATGGTTCCTGTGCCAGAAATCGAACCAGAAACAATGATCCAAAGACCACCGCCCGCGCCGCCCGTATTAGTGACGCGTGTGCCATTAGCACTGATGGTTCCATTCACGATAAGTGTCCCAACCGTAATTTTGGCATAACCACCGCCCAAACCAACGGATCCAGCTTCTACGCCCGATCCAGATCCAGGATCAGCCGGCTGTGTCACGCTGTCGAACGCAGCCGTTGCCGTACCCACCGCCCCCAATCCTCCGCGACCAGCATGGCTGCCGCCCGCATTCGATGTGGAAGCACCCACCGTTGTTAGCCCACCAGCTCCATCGGTGGTATAGCCAGCGCGAAAGCCACGTCCATCCAAATTGATCGACGAGGCCGCGTCCACATTGATACTACCCGCCGTGAGCATGAGTCGATATACCGTACTTGATGTTGCGGTGCTATGCGCTAACACACCACCATTGGTCAACGTTACGGCATTGGTCACGGTGAGCGTGCTGGCCATGAGTGTGCCGGTATTGCTGGCCACCACGGTGTCCGTGACGGTTAATGTTCCCCCTGCATTTTCAGCCAGGCCTCGATTGGTCGCGACGATCGATCCGTAGGTGCCTGTAGCGATCGGCGTATTTTTATCCGTCACCACATTGTTATTGCTCACTGTCACGGTTCCCTGCAATGCCGCATCGACATTGGTGCGCTCCGTGTACAAAGTGCCTGCTCCGCCATATCGAGTAACAGCGCCTGTAGATGTTCCCCCAAATACTTGAAAGGTTGGGCTAAGCGAGCTATTACCCGGCTGGCTACTGTCATAGTAAAAAGCCACGCGACCACCGCCACCAGCGCCATTATTTACTTCATTGGAATTTCCGCCATTGGCGCGAATGATTCCCGTTCCGCTCACTGAGCCCGTCACAATAATCCAAAGGCCGCCACCTGCGCCTCCCGAATTCGTCACGCGAGTGCCATCGGCGCTGATATTGCCGTTGAGTGTTAATGATCCCAAGGTGAGTTTGGCATAGCCTCCACCCAAACCGACGGAACCGGCACCCGTACCAGAACCCGCGCCTGGATCCGCTGGTTGCGAAATGCTGTCATACACGGCACCAGCAACGCCGGATTGACCAAATCCACCCAAACCACCATGACTACCACCAACATTTAACGTCGCGGAATTTGTTGTCGTAACGCCACCCGCACCATTTGAGGTATAGCCGGCCGGAAAACCAATTCCGTCTAAATTCACTGACGAGGTCGCGTCAACACTGAGGCTACCCGCCGTCAGATTCAATCGATACACGGTGCTTGATGTTGACGTGGTGTGATTTAGTGTGGCGGTATTTGTTAATGTCACAGCATTTGTTACCGTCAGTGTGCTGGCCGAAAACGTTGCTGTATTATTGATGGTCACGGCATCGGTCACAATTACTGTTCCCGTCACATTTTCGGCGAGTGCTCGGTTACTGACATTGATCGCACCATAGGTACTATCGGGAATCGTGCTCGTTCTCCCCGTAAGCACACTATTATTGTTCACACTTACGGTTCCCCGAGTTGCCACGTCGATATTCGTACGCTCGGTATACAAGGTCCCCGCGCCACCAACATTATTGGCGACGGCACCGGCATTGGTTCCTCCATACACTTGAAACGCCAAACCAAGTGATCCATTTCCAGAAACACTGGTGTTGTAATAGAAGGCGACGCGTCCGCCACCACCAGAGCCATTGTTGATATCGGTACCATTACCACCATTGGCCAAAACACTTCCCGAACCAGTTACAGCTCCAGTCACGGAAATCCAAATGCCACCGCCGGCGCCGCCACTGCAACAACCTGCACTCGCGCCGTTGGCGCGAATCGTGCCGCTTAAAGCGAGCGAGTTGGCAACGATTTTTACATATCCACCGCCGGCATTCGCGCCAGAACCTCCGCCCGGATCAACCGGCTCCTGAACGCTGTCATAGGTCAACCCATTGTTACCCGCAGCACCTAAACCACCAAATCCGCCATGGCTTCCCCCTTTGTTGCTGGTTGAAGCGTTCGTCGTTGTAGCTCCACCCGCACCGTTCGACGTGTACCCAATCGGAAATCCACGTCCGTCCATATTGATCGTTGAAGTGGAATCGACGCTCACGGCGCCAGCCATCGTGAGGATGGTGCGATTCACGGTACCCGAGGTCGTCGCGGTCTGAGTCAGGGTGCAAGTATTTTGTAACGTGAGTGAGGCAAAAGCATGCGTACCATCAACAGTCAGTGTTGTGCCTGAGCAAATCACGTGCTCATTCTCATAGTCCACATTAGCCGTGCCGATGGTTGTTGGAGTCGTAAACGTGTTGATGACAGCATTTTGCACCGAAAAATTATTGGTTTCAGCCGATGGACCGCTTGGATATTGCGCGGTGATACGAATACGAACATCAGCATCCAAAACACCAATGGCGACATTATCCGTTAAGCTATTCCAGACAAAACTATTACTGCTCGTACCGCTGTTACAAGCAACCATGCTTAACAAACTTCCAGCCACCGATCCCGAGGAAGTGCTAACGAGTGTCGCATTGCTATAAGAAGAACCGCCGTTGGTTGAATATTCCACCAATAAGTCGCGAAACAAACTGGTCGTGTCTGCACATGTGTAGCTGATCGTGACATTTGTGCTTTGTGTTGTGCCGGGAGTGGTGATTCCCAGGGTGGTGGAAGCGGCTGTGATAATCGTAGCGCTGTCGATATAACCAGCAGGTCCCAATGTACCGCCCGACAAAAACTCCGTTGCGATCAAATCCCACGTTTCACCCAAAGCATGCTCTTGGGCGGAGATTCGAGTCGGTCCACCTAATCCGGCCACGCCGTCTTGATACATTTGAACCACTTCAGCGGCAGACACAACGCGACGAAATACCTGGACCTCATCTAAGGATCCACCAAGATATACTGGGCCGGCCAAATACGCACCAATAATAAGTTGGCCACTTCCCGTGTAATCTGCTGATGCCACGTCATTCGCAACCAAAACACCGTCGCGGTACAACCTACGCGCATTCGTTGTCCCATCATACGTACCAAACCAATGGTGCCAAACACCAGCGTCCGATAAAACTGGCGTATTCAAATCATTATTATAAAAGGCTAAGGTAAACTCGTTGGTAACACGATGCCCCATAAGAAAGGACC
>CAYHTI010000003.1:0-16913 GCA_964359515.1 uncultured Gammaproteobacteria bacterium
TCCCGCGCTAGCAGGATGACTCGAGCAGAGGGTGGAGGGCGTGTGTCAGTAGAGGGGGCGGTTGAAGGGTGATTGCTCGAGCACGCGTCCGAACATGCGCAGCAGTTCGATGATGATCAATGTGATGAATGTGCCGATGCTGACGATGGTGAGGGTGAACAGCAGGACCAAGAAAATCAGTGGGAACATGGCGGTTTCTCCCGGTAGGTACAATCGGGGACATTACGCGCTTTCTTTCGTTCTGTCAAGATAATTTCAGCTAACATTAGCCAAAATGTCAGCAAATAATGACTAATGGTGTTAAATAACATATGATAGGTGAATCTTAATCTTCCTTTTCATGCCCTTTGCCTTTGTTTTAGGCCGCGAGTCTGAACTTTCCCTCGCGGAATTAGTCCAGGTTGTAAATGCTGACAAAATTGCTTGCGAACCAGTTTCTGGCTCGCCGTCATTCCTTGTCATGGAATGCGCAGAATTTTCTGGTCAGCATTTTTCACGCTGCGGCGGACTTATCAAATACGGGGAAGTGCAGGAAGCGGCCATGGGCGCAGCTGATCGCGCAATAACGGATTTAGTCATGGCCACGGCCAAGAAAGCGAAGCGTTTACATTTTGGCATCAGCGTTTACCCAGCTTCTCCCCAAGTTACTCGTAAAACCCTTGCCGAATGGCAGGAACGCATGAATTTGCTTGGACTGTCTATCCGCCAGAACTTGAAAGCTGAAAAGACATCGACCCGTTTCGTCACCAGCACGGAACCGCAATTATCCTCCGTTGTTGTTGCCAAAAATAAGCTTGTCACGGAGAACGGTTTGGAAGTGTTGGTTGGTGTCGAAGAAAAGCGCGTGTGGATTGGTCGAACGCTAGCCGTGCAAGATTTTGAGGCATTTGCTCATCGCGATATGGGCCGTCCTTCGCGCGATGACGTGTCTGGCATGCTTCCGCCCAAACTGGCTCGCACGATGCTGAACTTAGCCGGTATTTCCATCAATAAGGCGGCGGTCGTACTCGATCCATTTTGTGGTTCAGGGACCATCGCGCAAGAGGCGCTGTTGTTGGGTGCGGGAAAAGTCCTTGCTAGCGACGCGTCAGACAAGGCTGTCGCGGATGCGCAGGTAAATATCGACTGGCTCATGAAGCAGCAGGTGTTAACAGGCGAGTGCCGCTTCGAGCAAGTTGATGCGGGTGAGTTACACCGTTGGCTGCCGGAAAATTTTGTCGATCTAATTGCGACCGAACCATTTTTAGGCGACCCGGTGCGCGGCCGATTGTCGCGCGATGGCGTCATCAAGCGCCAAGCTGATTTATCCCAGCTTTATGAGCGTGCTCTTACTTCCATGGCGAAGGTGTTAAAACCTGATGGTCGCCTGGTGATTATTTTCCCCGTTTTAGAAGAGCATCGCGTGCCATTCCCTCCTGCCATGGGCCGGTTTTTCCAAGTTGTTGAACCTTGGAAGCAGTTTTTTGTGGCTAACTCCAAGCGCGGCGGCCTTGATTACCAGCGCCCGGGCCAACGCGTGGGTAGAGAAATTTTCGTCTTGAAAAAGAAATAGGGTATACTTGAGGTGTCATTCACGTCGCTCCTCTGTCATCCCCGACGAGTGACATCTCGACCACAATAGATACTTTATCGGGGATCCATGAGCGTGATGCTTGTTGCCTCTGCTGTGACGTTCATCGCCCCTGGATCCCCGATAAGCCTGACACATTTTGTTTAGATGTTAATCGTCGGGGATGACATGAGTTGAGGATGACACGGTAGTAGGAAAAAATATGTCTCAACGCAAAACCGTCACCCTGTTCGTCTACTTGCCTGAAACCAAAGAGGTCATTTTGTCGCGTCGCGGTAACCTTGAACGGCATCCTGGTCTCATGCAGGCCACCGTGCACGGGCAGATTGAACCAGGAGAACTGCCTTATTTGGCGATGAAGCGCGAATATAAGGAAGAGGCAAAGGGCGAGTTCGATAAATTGCAACAAATCATTGAATTGGGGTCTGCCGTCGTCGGAAATACGGTGCAGGAAGAGACCTTTTATCACGCGGCCTCCTTGGGCGGCGAAGAAAGCGGAAAGCTTCAGACAACGCAGGAAGTCAGTGAGTTCAAGCGCGTCAATGAAAGCGACCTCAAGAAAATTACCCCGTACTCAAAAGTAAAAGGTCAGGAGGGCTATGATTTCCAAGCGAATTTAGTTATGTTTGACGATGAGCTGGATGTGCTGAAAAAAGTTTTTGCGGAGTATAAGAAGGTTAAGTAGTTAACTGGTTAAGAGGTTAATAGGTTTAAAAAAGAACTGGGAATGACCCAGTTTTAGTTTGCTTTACTTCATTCTGTCATCCCCGACGTGAGGCGTCACGAGCGCAAGAGACTATTAATCGGGGATCCATGCTCGTGATGCTTATTAAGTGTGCTGTGATATTTGTTGTCCCTGGATCCCCGATAAGTCTAGATCATTTTGTTGTGATGTTCATCGTCGGGGATGACAATAACATTATTAATTGAACAAAAAGTGGCACACGTCCCCGTCCTGCATGGTGTACTCTTTTCCTTCCGTGCGCAGCTTGCCATTATCGCGGCAGCCAGATTCGCCTTTGAACTGCACGAAATCTTGCCAATCAATGACTTCGGCGCGGATAAAGCCCTTTTCAAAATCCGTGTGAATAATGCCCGCGGCCTGCGGCGCCTTGGTTCCACGCCGCATAGTCCACGCCTTGGACTCTTTCGGTCCGATCGTGAAAAATGTTTGCAATTCAAGCAGCTGGTAACTCGCCTTAATCAATTGGTCTAAGCCGCTTTCCTGCAAACCGAGGTCAGCCAACATGGCTTTGGCTTCTTCGGTCGGCAAATCGGCAAGTTCACCTTCCACTTGGGCGCAAATGCGGACCATTGGGGTATTGGCGTCGATCCAAGACGGGCGCTCAATAGGTTTGTTCAACTGTTCTTCGCTGCAGTTGAGGACATACAGCATCGGCTTGCTGGTGAGCAAGCGCATCTCCTTGATGACGGGGGCTTCATCGTCGGTTAGCTCGACTGATGAGGCGAATTTATTGGCGTTGAGAGCGTCCAAAACTTTGCTGAGCGCGGCGATAATTTTTTCTTGCTCTTTGCTGGAGCCGCTTTTTAAGGTTTTTTTTGCCGTCTGCAGGCGTTTGTCGACAACAGCCAAGTCACAAAGGATTAATTCCAGGTTGATCGTGGAAACATCGCTGGCTGGGTCTACTTTCCCTGCCACATGGATAATGTCGCCGCTTTCAAAGACGCGAACCACCTGGGCGATAGCGCTGCATTCGCGGATATTAGAAAGGAACTTGTTTCCCAAGCCTTCACCTTGCGAGGCCCCCTTGACCAAGCCAGCGATATCCACAAATTCAATCGTTGTCGGCAGGATCAGTTCGGAGGGATAGACTTTGGCCAAGGCTTCAAGGCGTTCATCAGGAACTTTAACGACACCGACATTGGGGTCGATGGTGCAAAACGGGTAATTGGCCGCCTCCACTTGGACGCGGGTCAAAGCCTTAAATAAAGTCGACTTGCCTACGTTGGGCAAGCCGACGATGCCGATAGAAAATGACATAGTTTAATCAGGGTATCGTTGGTGAAAGCCTTTGTCAATGTATAGATTTGGCATTGACAAAAGTGCCACAGACAGGTAGTATGTATTTCTGTTCCCCAAAAGGGAACTCTTTCGTTTGGTCCATAGAAAACGGGGGTTGAATGCTGGATGTTCATGTGTTCGTCGTGACCGTCGATGACGATCAGACGTATGACACGCAGACCAGGTCGATCAGCAACAAGAGGGGACGCCTATTCCGTAAGTTCTTTCAGTCCCGTGGTATCTCGTGTGTCAGGGTAGGCCCTGAGCATGCCTGCAGCTGCATGGTCGCCAGCATGTTCGAGTTCCAGCAGGACGCAGAGGTCATGCCAATACTGGCTGCTCGATCGCTCAAGGACGCTGGCAATGGTGCCGAGGGCGCCCTGTTGGACTTCCTGCAGAGCCTGCCGGACAAGTCCGTCGTGATTGCTCAAGCGCAGTTCTTGAACTGCTTGCGATGCGACTGTTTCCCGCCCGATCAGGTGCGCAGCCGCTCGCTCTACCAGATCAGCCTGCGCGCTGGCGAGATCCATGACATCGTGGAGCTCGACATGAGCAAGATCATCCCTTCGGAGGTGGCGGAGGAGGCTGGTGAAGCCCCAGTCCGCCACAACTGACCTAGAAGCGCAGTCAGATTCGGCGCAAGCTGAGCCTGACGGCAACAAGAACAAAGGGCGAACACAGCCGAAGCAACAAGACGGGGAGGAGGTCACGCGAACCGTGATCATTGAACCCTCACCCGATGCCGGCTGGTTTTATCCGCCCTACTGACGCAGACGCCCGTGCGCCCTTTCCCAGGGGTGTACGGGTCGTTTTATTATGGAGCGTTGTCTAGCTTGCCGTTGGTTTGCTAGGCTATAGGCACACGAATCTTAAACACCACCTATGCTGCAGAAAAAACTGGTTTTTATTGCCCTCTCCCTCGCGCTGCTTGGCGCTTCCTGCCAGCTGAAACCGTTGTCGACCCAGGAAGAACCGCGCGGGTATGCTGATGAAAAGGTGACGGATAAGCCGAAGCCGGTCGAGGAAGTAAAGGAAGAAACACCAAAACAAGAAGCGGAGACGCCGACCGAAGAGGACAAAGAGGCCACTGAACAGGAAGATGCCAAAACCGACGAACAGCCCGAGACAAAAGAAGAAACACTACCCGAAGCCAAGCCGGTTTCAAACGGGTACGGGGGAAAAGTCATTGGCGAGGTTAGCCTGAAAGCGGACGCTACGGGGATTGTCTTTTTCCTGACAGCGGAAAAGGCTGATTACAAGGGCAAGGACGCTTATATGGAGTTCGGCTGCGAGAGCTTGCTCGTGCCGGTGAAAAAGGAGATCACGAAAACGCAAAGTGATTTGGCAGAAGCGATTGTGCAGCTGATTACCACCAAGGAAATGGCTTACGGCGAACAAGGGCTGCGCAATGCGATCGCCCCATCCGCGTCGAAAATCCGTTTAACGAATATCCACTACGAAGGAAAGACGCGCGTGGTTGATTTTGAGGGCTCCTTTGTTTCGGCTGGCACCTGCGATGACCCACGCATCAAGGCGCAGCTTGAGGAGACGATTAAGTTCTATGCGCCGGATTACGAAATTCGACTCAATGGGACGAATGCTGAATGGCGTTGCTTGTTTGACCAAAGCGGCGAGTGCTCCTAAATTTTTAACAGCAAAAAAACCGGGCATTCCCGGTTTTTTGTTTGCTCTTTTAGGCGATCGTGCGGTGTCTTTTTGCCAATTTTACGGTGTTTTCCAACAACATCGCCACGGTGACGGGTCCAACGCCTCCTGGTACTGGCGTGATATAGCCCGCTTTTTCGCTGACAGCATCAAAATCCACGTCGCCGGTAATCTGACTATCGACTTTGGTGGTGCCGACATCAATGACAATGGCGCCTTCTTTGACCATATCAGCTCCCACGAACCCAGGTCGGCCGATAGCGACTACAAGCACATCACCTTGGGAGGCTTTCGTGTCGATCTGTTCGTCATCGGCGGCGATAACTTCGACAGCCAAGCCGCGATCCGTAAAAAGTTTGACGAGAGGGGAGGAAAAAATTTCGCTATTGGCAATGATCACGGCTTTTTTACCAGGGAGTTCTTCTTGGGTGCTTTCAATCAGCCGTACGATGCCGAGCGAAAGACCAGTAAGGAAATCGCTTTTGCCGCTTAGGAATTTTTTAAGTGTTTCGGGGTGGAAACCGTCTACATCCTTGCTCGGGTCGATGGTGTCGATGACCTTTTGCGTATCAAATCCTTCTGGCAGGGGCAGTTGTACGAGGATGGCGTCGATATGGTGGTCCTCGTCGATGAAGCGGATAGCCTCCAACAGGTCGGAAGCACCGGTTTCCGCCGTGCAGAGGTATTTATGGAAGTCGATACCCACTTCTTTGCACGCTTTTTCCTTCAGCTTCACGTAGAGCTTGGAAGCCTCGTCATCGCCAACCAGAAAAACAGCCAGCCCCGGGGTAAACCCGAGGCGCTGGACTTCTTGGCGGACTTCTTCTTGGATCTTTTCGGCCAACAGTTTGCCGTCGATGATCTTGGCGGGCATACAACATTGTCATTCCAGAAGCGACGTGAGGAGCTATCTGGAATCCCGTGCTCGCGAGGAGGGGATTCCCGCTTCCGCGGGAATGACATGTGGTTAATACTTCAAATCCGGATACAATGGATACTTCTCCGTTAAGCGCTTTACCGTGTCACGAATTCCTTCCAAGGCAGTCGGGTTGTTACGCTCTTTAACGGTTTGTCCGAGGAGATGGCCGATGATGGCGAAATCCTCTTCCTTAAAGCCGCGCGTCGTTAGCGCTGGGCTGCCGACGCGGATACCGGACGGATCCATGGGCTTGCGCGGATCATCCGGAATCATGTTTTTATTGCATGTAATGTCCACGGTGTCAAGGAGTTGTTGAGCTTCTTTGCCAGCGACACCAAGGGGCGTGACATCGGCAAGCACCAGATGGTTTTCGGTTTTACCGTGCACAATGATGAAGCCTTCCTCGCGCATCGCTTCACACATGGCCACCGCATTCTTTTTGATTTGGCGCGCATAATCCTTAAAGGCAGGGGTGAGTGCTTCACCGAAGGCCACGGCCTTAGCGGCGATATTGTGCATGTGCGGACCGCCCTGTAAACCGGGGAACACTGCCTTGTCGATGGCTTTGGCATGTTGTTTCTTGCAGAGGATTAGGCCGCCGCGGGGGCCGCGCAGTGTTTTATGGGTCGTTGTCATAACGACGTCGAAGTAGGGGGTAGGATTTCTCATTTCCCCAGCCGCGACCAGGCCGCCGATATGGGAGATATCAGCCATGGTCAGTGCGCCGACCTCATCGGCAATCTTTTTGATGGCTTCAAAATCGATTTCGCGTGAATACGCGGAGTAGCCGACCAAGATCATTTTCGGTTTGTGCTCGATAGCCATGGAGCGCAGATTGTCTAAATCGATCAAGCCCGTGCTCGGGTCGGTCTTGTAGCGCACGAAGTTGAAAATCTTAGACATGAACGTGACCGGATGGCCATGCGTCAGGTGACCGCCATGCGACAAGTCCATGCCGAGGACGGTTTCACCAGGCTTGAGCAGGGCAGAGTAAATAGCAATGTTTGCCGGCGCTCCGGAAAGCGGTTGCACATTGGCATGCTCGGCATTAAAGAGCTGCTTGGCGCGGTCAATGGCCAGCTGTTCGACCACATCCACGAATTGCGTGCCGCCGTAGTAACGGTTTCCTGGGTAGCCTTCGGAATACTTATTGGTGAGGATGGAGCCGAGCGCTTCCAAGACCGCGAGCGAGACGAAATTTTCAGAGGGGATCAATTCAAGGCCATGCTGCTGGCGCGCGAGTTCATCCTTAATGGCCTGTAAGATGATCGGGTCCTGGGATTTGAGGTACTGCAACATAGGAAAAAACAAACAAAAAATAAAATGGTGGCGCAGGATGTTTGTTTAGTTACACCATATACAAAGATTGTGTCTCACGAGGAGGGGCAAGTCAACTAATGTATTGACATTGTTGAAGAATAGTGCTACTTTATGCCGTCGTGACCTAAGCGACGAAACACACAAATGGGGTGGTAAACACATGTCGAATGACACCCGCCTTTATCTGTTCAATGTCGATCTTTACGTGCCTCTCGCGGTGCTCGAGGCCGCCGGTGTCGACATCAAGCTCTTCCATCGGTGGCAGGAGCTCGGCCTGAAAACGCTGGGACAGTCACTGAAACAAGTTATCCCTGATGACGCTGACGAGAGGTACGAGATCGAGGAACTCTGCTTCGAAGAGATGCGCGCCTGGTCGTTCTACAACGACATCCAGGCTCCCATCATCGACTTCGACCTGTCGCTCTACTGCGACAGGATCGGCGACGACGTGACGATCACCCTTCGACTCCTCGGCAGCACCGACAAGGTGGCCTCACGCGCCATGGCGGAGCAGTTGTTCCGAGATGCGGCGGAGCACAAGCTCAGGCCGGTGATCAAGGAGTCTCTCATCCCTGCTAACTGGGTCCGCCCCGACCCGCCTTGGGGCGAGGAACCGATGTCAGGTTACATGCTCGACGAGTCCGGCGAGTGGGTGCTTGATTCCGATTCGAACGAGTTTGACCGCGGCACCGACGGGAACCTGCTCCAGTACTAGGGGCCCTGGCAAGAATTGCGTCCGCGACACAACCCCCGACAGCCTGACCTGCTGTCGGGGGCGTTTTTTAATCGGTATTATTCCTATCGTTCGACCAGTTGGCCGGATTTTGATGAATATACCACCGGATTTGTTCCAATGCCTTTGCATCTCGAACGATGCGGTCGTGAAAAGAACGTTGCCAGGAGAAATCGTGGAAGCCGGTTTGGTGGATTTTGATAGACGACGTTGTTTTAAGGGCGCCAATGATGTTTGATAACGATAATGACGGTGTTGCCGGTAGGGATCGGTCATTCGGTAGGAACGGGGCATTCGGTAGGGACAGGTCTAGACCTGTCCCTACCGAATGCGGATAATTAACGTAATCCATATTAAACGCGATAATCCCGTGAACATGGTTTGGCATGATCTGAAACGCGTCCAATCTAACAAACGGATATTGTCTCGCCAACCATTGCCATTGATGAAAAACGATTGTGCCGACATCATTTAACTTCATTTTTCCATCAATGATTTTACCAAACCATTCCATACGATCCTGTGTACAAATCGTCACAAAATAATACCCAGGTAGGGCATAATCATAATCGCGTTTTCGGTTTCGTTTTCTGCCTGACATAAAACCCACCCGCATAACAATGGGGGTGGGCTCAGGTAAATATATTATAGCATTTTTATAACGTCTTCACCATATATGTACCTTCAAGCTTGTATCCCAGTTTTCGATAATATTCGCGTGTGCCAATGCCTGAGATAACGGCGATTTTTTTGAAGCCGTTTTTTGCCGCAAGATCTTCCGCCGCCGCCATCAGCTGCTTGCCAAGGCCGGTGTGCTGGGCCGTGGCCGCCTTTGGGGCGGGGACAGCTCTAGCGCTGTCCGTACTTGATTGGGAAAGCCTCGCCAATTTCCCGTAGGTGTGGATTTCGCGGATTAGCGCGCATCCCTTTAACTCGGGAAATGTTGAGGCGATAAGTGCGTTTTCTGTGTTCGGAAGTCGTAGTCGAAGAAAAGCATAAAGCCTGTCTCCTGCTTGCGAGGAGGGGATTCCCGCTTGCGCGGGAATGACAGGGTTGGAGCTGTCCAGAGAAAGAAAATGTTCGGTGCCGTTGTCTGTGTCGTAGGCAGCATCGTTAAATTTCAAATCTTCCAGCCTCGCTTCCCGTGAAATTTCTCGACAGCGGATGCATTGGCAGGCAAGTCCACGTTTTTTCATTTCTGCCTGCACCATTTCACGTAGGTTCGTGATTTTGTTGCCCCCCGACACGCTTTCGGAAGGGATATCGCGCACCAAACGCGCCACGCGGCAATAGCGGGGGAAGGTTTCTTTGATGCGCACTAAGGTGTCGAGCATGGTTGATGCTTCATAGGGGACGAAATCACCACGTTCCCAGAGCTTATACAGCGGCGCGTCCTTTACGACGACGCAAGGATAGACTTTTAAAAAGTCTGGTTTGAAGACTGGGTCATCAAATAAACGTTTGAACATGGCGACATCTTCGTCGGGCGTCGCTTTAAACATTCCAGGCATCATGTGATAAGCGACTTTAAAGCCCGTATCACGCAAACGGCGCGTCGTGTCGATGACCGTTTGCACATCATGGCCGCGGTTGTTGAATTTCAAAACTGTTTCATCGATACTTTGCACGCCAAGTTCCACCTTTGTACAGCCGATATCGCGCAAGTGCTTGATTTCATCGTCAGCCAACCAATCTGGGCGCGTTTCCACTGTTACGCCAATGATGCGATACGACGCTGTCTCGTTTAGGCACTGCGCTGCAAACAAGGCCGGCAGCAAATCCGTTTCATCATCATCTTGCAGACGCAGCTCGCCGTTTTTTAGGTGGTCGCCTTGCTGCTGCAAACGGTTAAGCACTTTTAAATGGGCGTCTTTGGGCGCGACAAAGTCTGTGGTTTTTTTCATGGTTGCCGGGTTAAAGGCATTGGCCGCTTCATAGCAGCGCGTCATGAACCAAATGCGGTAGCGGCGGGGAAGGGCGGTCCAGGTGCCGCCGTTTTCGATCAGTTCGATTTTTTCAGGATGGTGCCCGTTCATGTAGAGTGCGCGCAAACGCATAGTTACCTGCTTGAAGGGGTCAAAATCATTGAGGATGGCGCGCATCGATCCAGGCTGGTTGGACAAATAGCTTTTCGGCATGCCTGGTTCATTGGGGCAATACAGGCAGTTGGCCGGGCAGCCAAGCGGCGCGGTCATGACGTGTATCGGCGCCACGCCGGAAAGCGTACGCACGGCGCGCTTGATGAGCATGCGCTCCAGCCATTCCTGTTTTTCAACCGCGCCCTCAGCGAGTAGGTCGCGGTAGGCGGAAAGCAGGGCCGCGGAATTTGGCGGGGGGAGGTGGATGTTTGTTAAAAATTTTCGCAGCAAGACATCGAGCACTTGTCGTGTCGGCGGCTTTACTTCAACGGCATATCTGATAAAGTCGTGAGGAAATCGCATATGACTACCAATCGTACGACCATAACCACGAAAATGCAAGCCGATTACGACGCGATCGCCGCAGCGTTTTCTTTGTCGCGCAAGGATATGCGCTGGCCGGAAATTGACGAGCTCGTCGCGCGTATCAAACCGAAGAGCACGGTGCTCGACGTGGGCTGCGGCATGGGACGTCTCTACGCCTTATTGAAGGACAAGCCTGTCGAGTACTTGGGTATCGATGTCAGCGCCGGGCAAATTGAGCAAGCAAAGGCTGCCTATCCCGATGGCGCATTCGTCCAGGGTTTGATGACCGACCTGCCATGTGCGAATGATTCGCAGGATGCGGTGGTCATGATTGCCTCCTTGCACCATTTGCTGCGCCGCGAGGATCGCCAAAAAGCTCTGGCTGAGGCGAAGCGCGTTTTACGGCCAGGTGGATTGCTGTACATTACCGCCATTAATTTATGGCCTCGTAAATATTGGTCACTTTTTTTTCAAAAGAAGCCTGGTTTGGCGACGCTGACGGAAGAGGAGAGAGGATTTGTCGGGTTCGCCGATGTGTTTTTGCCTTGGACTTGGAAGGTGGGCGCGCCCGTGTATCGCTATTACCATGCTTTTACCAAGCGAGAGCTGCGCAAGCTTGCTACACGGGCGGGATTTGACCTCGAATCCGTCGTTTATGCAAAAAATGGCCATCGTTCGCATCGATTTGTAGCCAAGAACCTTGTGTTGGTGGCGCGAAAAAACGTATAATGACCTTAGTTTTTTCGACTAAGGCATTAAACAAAATTTATGAATTTTCGCTTCCTCCGGTTCCTTTTTCCCGCCGTGCTTTTACTGCTTCCGCTCGGCGTCGCGGCTGGAAATGAGTATCGCCAAGCTTTCGTGTATGTGGCGAAAGAGGAAACGATCAACGGTAATTTTTACCGCGCTGGCGAAACTGTGCAGATCGACGGAACGGTTAACGGCGACGTGATTGTAGCTGGCGGCACGGTGAAAATTTTTGGCAGCGTGGCAGGCGACGTGATTGCCGCCGGCGGACGTATCATCGTTACCGGCCCGGTGCAAGGCAATGTGCGTGTGGCTGGCGGGAATGTGGAATTAAACGGCGTGATTGGCAAGAACGTGACCGTGGCCGGCGGCGATGTACGCTTCGGGGCTAACTCAGCCGTCGGATACGAAGTGCTCGTGATGGCCGGAACCGTAGACATGCTCGGGCGCGTCGCGAAAGACGTGCGCGGCGCGGCAGGCACCGTTGACCTTGGCGGTACGGTCGATCAGAATATCTGGCTGTCGGTCGGTGAACGTCTGGTCTTGCATCCAAGCGCCATGGTGCAGGGGGATTTGAACTACACCTCGTCTCGCGCCGCCGAAGTCTTATCCGGTGCGACGATTAAAGGCTCCGTCGATTACCAGGCATTACCAGCCAAGTACCGCAATGAGGACAAGCGCGCCAGCCGAGTGGCTTTGGTCTGGATCGCCTTGGCCGTTGTGGTCAAAATTCTCGGCGTATTTTTGCTCGGACTGTTCTTGCTTTGGGTCGCACCTAAAAAACTGGAAAAAATCACGCATCAGATGACGGCTTCCTTTGGTCCGCTGCTCGGCTGGGGATTTTTAGCCGCCATTGCCACGCCAATTGCTGCCTTGATTGTGGGCTTTACCTTGGTGGGTCTGCCCATCGCTTTTGCTTTCATGTGCGCTTATGCGTTGGGCATGGTGTTATCCTCGGCAATTGCTGCGCTTTGGCTGGGTGAACAGTGCCTCAAGCGCATGACCAACCGCCATTGGCGCGGGGTGGACGAAAAATGGTCCTTATTGCTAGGATCATTCCTTCTCGTGATGTTGACGGCTATTCCGGTGCTCGGCTGGATCGCGAAAGCGGTCTTGGTCTTCGCCGCGTTTGGTTCGCTCATCATGTTTGATAAGCAGGAATTGAAGAAATGGAGATAGTATGGGTTTTAGCGGTTTGCTGGTGAACAAGAGTGTTTTTCGCAGCTACGATGTGCGCGGGGCCGTGCCCCAAGAAATGGATGCCAGCACTGCTTACGCGGTCGCGCAGGCTTTTATTCAGTTCAATCCTGCCAAGGTTGTCGTGGTCGGCTATGACCATCGCCAATCAACGCCAGAGTTGCGTGACGCGCTTATCGAGGGGTTGTTAGATGCAGGCGTTGCTGTCTGGGACATCGGCCAAGTGACGACGGATACAACCTATTTCGCTTCTTGGTTTTACGCGAAAAATGGTGTCGAGGGCGCTGTGATGATCACGGCTTCGCATATGCCCGCCCAGTTCAACGGTTTCAAGTTCATCACCAAAGCCTTGCAGCCGATCGGGCAGGGCAGCGGCATGGAAGAACTCTATGAGCTCGCCAGCAAAATTAAGGCGGCAAAGCCGGCGAGCAAGCGCGGGGTTTGTATCAGTAAAGACGTGATGGTTGATTACCTTTCTTTTGTCAGGTCTTTTGTCGATACAAGCGTTTTGCGCCCCATGAAAGTGGTCATGGATGTCGGCAATGGCGTTGCCGGTGCGACCGTGCGCAAAGTGTTTGCAGGGTTGCCTTTGGAGACGACAGAGTTATGCTTTGAACCGGACAGTACTTTCCCGAACCATGAAGCAAATCCGATCATTCCAGAAAATCGCAGGGATATTGAGGCCAAAGTGCTTGAGATCGGCGCCGACCTTGGCATTGCCTGGGATGCTGACGCAGATCGCGCTTATTTTATTGATGAAAAGGGGCAGTTTGTCCATGGCGATTTTTTGACGGCCTTGCTGGCCGAGCAGTTTTTACAAAAGCATCCGGGCGCGGCTATTGTTTATGACTTGCGCGCCAGCCGCGTCGTGCCGGAGACCGTCGCCAAGTGCGGCGGTAAAGCGTATATGGAGCGGGTCGGACATGCGCATATCAAGCACCGCATGCGCGCTGAAAAGGCCGTATTTGGTGGTGAAGTAAGCGGGCATTATTATTTTGCTGAGAACCAATACATGGATAATGGTATGATTCCGGTATTGATGGTTTTAGACCTCCTTTCCCGATCCGGCCGTACCTTGTCAGAACTCATAAGTGAACTTGGCGATTATTATGTTTCTGGTGAAATAAATTCGCAGGTCAAAGACCAGAAAGCGGCAATGGATGCGATCAAATCCAAATACGCTGATGCGAAACTTTCCTTTCTCGACGGCGTGTCCGTCGAGTACGGCGACTGGCGCTGCAATGTCCGTCCCTCGGCCAATGAGCCGGTATTGCGGCTGAACCTGGAGGCCAAGACACCCGAACTGATGCAAACCAAACGCGATGAAGTCCTTTCGTTCATCCGTACCTTTTAAGACATTTCTAAAACACAATTACTTTTATGCATACGAATTGGCGTCCGTCACGAACCGTCTTTGTGGATGCTCTCGCAATGTTGCGCACGCATCTTGGCACGGTAGCAGTCTTATGGCTTGCAGAAATAGTTTTGATGCTCGCCGTGGCCAGCTTGGTAATTATGACCACGACGCCGCAGGTGACAGATTTTGTCTTGGTTTTTGGTTTTGTCATCATGTTTGTCTATCGTTTGGTCAGTACCATGGTGTTGATGCTCGTGTCCACGGATCGGAAATCACGCCCTCTTTCGGCCATGCTGCGTGAGAGTGTGCTTTTGAAGCTCCCCGCAGCTGTCGGCTTAACTGTTCTCGTCGGCATCGCGGTGAGCGTGGCCAGCGCCGCGTTTCTTTTGCCGGGCGTTTTACTCTACACATTCTGGTCAATGTCCTTGGTCATCATGGTGGTAGAAGATACCTCGGTGCGCCAGGCCTTGCGCGGCAGCGTCGAATTGGTGCGCGGCTGGTTCTGGCCCGTTTTTAGCCGGTTCGTCTTCGTTTTTGTGCTGTTGACTTTGCTGGCTCTGCTGGCGGTTATCCCTGGCATCGGCTCTATGGTAGCTTCAATCTTGTCTTTTGTGTTGACGCCGGTGTTGGTGTTTTACTACATCCGCACCTATCAAGAACTCGTTGAAAACAAACGTTACCAGCATTTACAACGCGCGCAGGTGCCGCTTTTGGGAAAGATGGCGATTGTCCTCTTGGCGCTTTTTACGGCCGTCTTGTTCACGGCGATTGGCGCAATCGCTCCTTCCATTAACGATGTGATGCGCGCTGCCGCTGATCGCGCGCCAAAGGAACAATCACGTAATTACCAAATGTCCGTGGATGAGCAAGGCCAAATCAGCTTACCGGCTGTTTTGCCCGAAGGAGAGGCCTCAAATTGATATGAAGATCGGTGTTTTTGACAGCGGTTTTGGCGGGTTGGCTATCTTTAAAGCAATCAAAGATGCTTTACCTGGTTATGATTATCTTTATTTAGGCGATTCGGCACGCGCGCCCTACGGGAACCATTCGCACGATGTGATTTACCAATATGTCATCGAGGCAGTGGATTTTTTATTTAAGAAAGACTGCGCGATCGTGATCCTTGCTTGCAATACGGCTTCGGCCCAGGCCTTGCGGCGTTTGCAGCAGGAATGGCTGCCGAATCATTACCCAGACCGCCGCGTGTTGGGCGTGATCCGCCCGATTGCTGAAGCCGTGGGTAAAATCGGCGCTGGCAAAAAAATTGGCGTGATCGGAACGCGCGCTACCATAACGGCCGGCGCATACACGAAAGAAATTGAAACGCAGCTGGGCGCTAAAGCCGCAGTATTAGAGCAAGCCTGTCCTTTGCTTGTATCCCTTATCGAAGAAGGCTTTCATAAGCGTGCAGAAACAAAAAGCATCTTGCGTTTCTACTTGCGCCCGTTAAAGGACGCGAAAATCGACGTCTTGGTCAATGGCTGCACGCACTATGAATTGCTTGCAAAGACCATCAAAGGCGTCATCGGCCGTCGGGTCAAAGTCATCGACTCTCCGGCCGTGGTAGCAGCTTCTTTGGCCGAGTATTTTCAGCGCCATCCGGAAATGGATAAGCGGCTTTCACGCAATAAAACCGTGCATTTCCTCACGACGGACAAGAACGGGCAATTTGACCGTTTGGCTGGCATGTTTTATGGTAGTCCGGTTAAGGCCGAGCGGGTCGTCTTGGATAAAACTGTGTCTTCGTCTTCATAAGTGTGGTGCCACGCGCGTGGCGCTAAACAGTGAGGATGACCATCGAACAGAAGCGAGAGGATTGCATGCACGAAGATGGTGGGAATCCGTCGGTTCAGGATCGTAAGGGCAGCGGCCGGATGATGCTGGCCGACTACCTTCGTAGGACGGGCGAGTCCAAGCCCGTCATCGACTGCTTCGGGGGCTGCTTCGCGTCCCCCGGCCTGATGACGGCCAGGCACGAGACGGAGGACGACGGCTTCGAGACCAAGACGATCGAGAACGAGGCGGCGTCACTGACACCGATCGTCGCCGTCAAGCTGCCCGCGGCTTAAGCCCCGCAAACGAGAGTTGCCCTACATGGGCGGTAATAAATTAGGAGGAAACACACGACACCCTAGCAGGAAGGAGGCCTGCCAGGGTGTTCTTTTTGTATTGACTTTTTCGATTATTTGACGTATAAATGTCCAGCCTATAGGCCGTCCGCAAGGACAGAAGGGGAGGAGTTTTGAGAGTGCGAATTAACGCGGTGTTTGCTGGTGTTTTGTCGGTTCTGGCTGGTGCTTGCGCGAGCGAGCCGAGGCCTGATCACGCGTACCAATCGAGTCCGGCCGAGCAGCGGCCGTACTTGCACTGGACGCACGTGATCGTGGTCGCGCCCGTGGCCGCCGATGAGCCGGAGAGCAGCATCCGCATGATGATGGAGACGCTCCGTCCGCGTCCGGATGGCCGCGAGGAGGTCGTTGGCCTCAGCGCGAGCGAGGTCTTCGTCAACAACGACGGCGAGTTCGCCCTGCCGCTGACGACGAACGGCGCGGTGATCCGCTTCGAGAACGGCGCGCCGGTCTACGAAGCTGGCGGTGAGACCGTCACCTTCCGTGCGCTGAGTGATCCGCCATCGGGCGTGTACGCTGCAGGCCAGGGATGGATCCTGTCCCAGCCCAACGCGCAGTGCACCGTGCCTGAGCGCCAGGCCGTCTACGAGCGCGCTGCCTGGTGGGAGCCGCCGTACCAGACGGCGTCGTCGCAGCAGTCGGGCGGTGACACCATCACGAGGACCAGGATCCTCGTCTCGCCAGGACAGTGAGGCTGCGCCTCGAGTAGCCTCGTCGTCTTTCCCCCGGAGGAGCCAACCATGGTTCCCCCGGGGTGATTTTTTTAGGAAACATTGAGCATGTAGCAATGAACATGCAGCAAAAAGCAA
>CAYHTI010000004.1:0-16225 GCA_964359515.1 uncultured Gammaproteobacteria bacterium
GGTGGCCTATGCGCAACACAATTTCCAAATTGATTCAAATACATTGCGCATTAAGGAATTGGTAGTAGACCAGGGCCCGATGTTGAAGCGCTATATGGCGCGTGCTTTCGGTCGCGGTGCCTCCATTCAAAAGCGCATGTCTCATATCCGCCTTGTTTTGGACGGGCAAGTTGCAGCTGGCGCTACGAAAAAGGGTGTTGTGAAAAACGAAGGCGAAAAGAATGATGGCACTAAATTGGCCAACCCGGCAGACATGGAAAAGCAAAAGCCAGCCAAGAAAGCCAAAACAGGCGTCAAGAAAGCTGAAACCAAAAAGCCGGAATCCGTCGATCCGCGCATGCAGGGCAAGGAGCACAAGTCTCGCCAAAAGACCCATAAAGAAAGTAAATAACGCATATGGGACAGAAGGTTAACCCAGTTGGATTTCGTCTCGGCGGCCTGCAAACATGGCAGTCGAAGTGGTATGCCAATAAGCATGCCTATCCCGCCATGCTTGAGCAGGACATCAAGCTCCGCCGCTATCTCAAAATCAAGTTGCGCGAAGCTCTTGTTGACCGCATTGATATTGAGCGTTCTCGCAACACGGTAACGGTCACGGTACATGCGGCCAAGCCCGGTGTGATTATCGGTCGCGGTGGCGCGGGTGTGGAAACATTGCGCAAGCACATTACGCGGACCTATTTACCACGCAAGACCAATTTGAACATCAATATTCAGGAAGTGCGCCAGCCAAGCCTGAGTGCCGCTATCATGGTGCAAAACATTATTGACGAGTTGGAAAAGCGTACGGCCTTCCGCCGCCTCCTGAAGCAAACCGTCGGTCGCGTCATGCGTGACGGCGCCAAGGGAGTGAAGGTCATGATTAAGGGCCGCTTGAACGGTTCTGAAATCGCCCGCAGCGAAATGCTCGCCGAAGGTTTGATTCCATTGCACACCTTGCGTGCCAATATTGATTTTTCCCGCGGCGCGGCACAGATGCCTTACGGCAAGATCGGCGTGAAAGTTTGGATTTACAAGGGTGAAGTCTTCGATAAGAAATAGCATATGTTGATGCCTAAAAAAACCAAGTTCCGCAAATCCCATAAGGGGGTCGCCCGCTTCAAGCGCAAGGCCACCCGTGGTTTTTATGTGAGCTTCGGCAGCTATGGCCTGCTTTCCACCGAAAACGCTTGGGTAACATCTCGCCAGATTGAAGCCGCCCGTCGCGCCATGAGCCGCACGGTGCAACGCGGAGGCAAAATTTGGATCCGTATTTTCCCCGATCATTCCGTGACCAAAAAGGGTTCTGAAATCCCGATGGGTAAGGGAAAGGGTGCGGTTGACCATTATGTGTCCGAAGTGAAACCCGGTACCATGATGTTCGAAATCGACGGCGTGACTGCGGAGCAAGCGCGCGAGGCCATGCGTTTGGCTGCGCACAAGCTGCCGGTCAAGACCAAGTTTGTTTCTAAAGACCTCGTCTAAGCCTTGCGTATGTCCGAATACACCTTCAAACAACTTAAGGAAATGTCACCGGTCCAGCTTGAACGCCTGGCAAGCCAGTTGCGCCATCAGGTGCAAACCTTGTCTTTCCAATCCGGGCTTACTGAGCTGAAGCAGGTGCACAAAATCCGCCAAGCGCGTCGGACCTTGGCCCGCGTCTTAACTCTTTGCGGCCGTACGGCTGTTGAATCGTCCACCAAGGACGTCGCAGCCAAAAAGGCATAAGGGTTGACAGATCGGCCAAATCCGGTTTAAATGACACGATATGACGAAACGACAATACAATCAGCGAACATTCACGGGCGTCGTGATTAGCGACAAGATGGACAAGACCATCGTGGTGCGCGTGGATCATATTCGCCGTCATGAAAAGTACGAGAAACAATACACTGTTTCCAAGACATTTAAGGTGCACGATGAATCCAACGCGCATAAGGTCGGCGACGTTGTCCAATTCATTGAATGCCGCCCTTTATCCAAGCAAAAGCGCTGGCGCGTAAAAGCGTAACACGGTTACCTCCTTACCAACGATATGGTCCAGATTTATACCAATTTGAAAGTCGCAGACAACACCGGAGCCCGTGTTCTGGAAGTTATTCTCGTGCACGGCGGTTACAAGAAGCGTTATGCCCGTATCGGTGATTTGATTTCTGTCGTGGTGAAAGAAGCCACGCCGAACACCATGGTGAAAAAGGGCGATGTGTTGCATGCCGTGTTGGTGCGAGCCCGCAAGGAGCTGCGTCGTTCGGACGGATCTTACATCCGTTTTGATGAAAATGCTGCGGTGATCGTTGATAAGGAATCGAAAGATCCGAAGGGGACACGCGTGTTTGGTCCGGTGGCCCGTGAGCTGCGCGGCAAAGGCTACCAAAAGATTATTTCCTTAGCACCTGAGGTGCTCTAGTTGTATGGCTATCAAATCCGGACAAACCGTAAAAGTCATGACCGGCCGCGACAAAGGCAAGACCGGCAAAATTATCCAGGTCTTCCCGTCGCAGGAGCGTGTGGTCGTTGAAGGAGTAAACAAGATGTTTAAGCATGTGAAGAACCGTCCCACGGGCCGCGGCCGACGCACTGCCAAAGGTGAGCGCGTTGAGTTTTTTGGCCCGATCCATATGTCCAATGTCCGACTCGTCGAGGGCGTTGAAGCACCCAAGGCCAAGCCTAAGGCCACAAAGAAAGCTGCGGCCAAATCCGCTTAGCACATACCTATGTCAACCCGATTACAACAACGCTATAAAGAGACCATCATTCCGGCGATGAAAGAAAAATTTTCATACGCCAATCCCATGCAAGTTCCTCGCTTGGAAAAGGTGGTGTTAAACGTGGGTGCTGGTACGCGCACCGGCTACAATGTGGACGGTGTCGTGGAAAATTTGCGCAAGATCACGGGGCAGCAGCCTATTAAAACCCTGGCGAAACAGTCTATTTCCAATTTCAAGACGCGCAAGGGCCAGGTGATCGGCTTGAAGGTTACGCTTCGCGGCAAGCGCATGTACGAATTCATCGACCGTTTCGTAAACATTGCTTTGCCCCGCGTACACGATTTCCGCGGTTTACCCGCCACGGGCTTCGATCAGCAGGGGAATTACAGCGTCGGCATGAAAGACCAGCTTGCTTTTCCAGAAATCAAGGCCGAAGCCACCGAACAGCTGCACGGCTTGCAAATTACGTTCTGCTCCACGGCCAAAGACAGCGAACAGGCCTATGACCTCTTAAAATTATTTGGCTTTCCTTTGCAGGAGGCCAAGCGCAAGAAAAAGCGCGGCAAGAAATCCTAGCCCCTTCTACGTATGGCAACAACTGCTCAATTAGCCAAATCCAAGAAAAAGCCGAAGTTTTCGACGCGCGTCGTACGTCGATGCTGGCGCTGCGGTAGACACCGCGCGTATATGCGCCGCTTTAAGCTGTGCCGTATCTGTTTTAGAGAGTTGGCCAGCCAAGGCCAGTTGCCTGGCGTGCGCAAGAGTAGTTGGTAATATCACTATTGTATGGGAATGATCCAAGATCCAATCAGCGACATGCTCACCCGTATCCGCAACGCCGCCGCCGTCGGCAAGCCGGAAGTGGTTTTGCCTTACTCGAAAATGAAGCATCAGGTTGCCAATTTGCTCCAGCGTGAAGGCTATGTCGGCGCGATCACCAAGGTCGAACCGGGAATTGCCACCGACCCTGCCGCCAACCGTTTTTCCATGTTGCGCATTGGTTTGAAATATGACGAGAATCGCAAACCAGCTTTTCAACAGATCAAGCGTGTCAGCAAGCCTGGATTGCGTATCTACCGCGGTAAAGGCGAATTGCCAATTGTGCTTAATAACATGGGGATTGCCATTATTTCCACTTCCCAAGGCCTGATGACCAATTTCGAAGCCAAGAAATTGGGCGTCGGCGGCGAAGTTATTTGCGAAGTCTACTAGTATGTCACGCATTGGAAAACAACTCATGGAGATCCCCAAGGGGGTCGAAGCAAAAATCACCGGCCAAGTGGTTTCAATCAAGGGCCCGAAAGGCAGCCTTGAGCACCTTTTACCGGACACCATCAAGGCGCACCTTGAGGGAACGACTTTGCGTTTGTCTATTACCGACGAGGAAGACCGTTTTCAACGCGTCTTATGGGGCACCCATGCCAGCATTGTCAGCAATATGATTGAAGGCGTGGTCAACGGCTACAAAAAGCAGCTGGAAATCAACGGTGTCGGTTACAAGGTTGCCCAAAGCGGCGTGAAACTTACGTTTCAGCTCGGCTATACGCATCCAATTGTCTTCGAAGTTCCTAAAACCATCAACGCTGCCATTGAAAAGAATGTCATCACCATTACCGGTGTTGATAAGCAGCTTGTTGGCCAAGTCGCGGCTCAAATTCGTTCCTTGCGTGAGCCAGAACCTTATAAAGGCAAGGGCATTAAGTATGTTGATGAGGTGATCCGCCGCAAGGCTGGTAAAGCCGCGACCAGCGCAGCTTAAGCCTTAGGCATATCATTTGAAGTATGAACCGCAAAATTCAGAAACTTATCCAACATCAACGCGAACGCCGCTCTATTCGCGTGCGTGCCAAAATCACCGGCACCGCCGAACGCCCTCGCCTGGCCGTGCATCGCAGCTTGCGTTATGTCTCGGCGCAGATTATCGATGACGTGGCAGGCAAGACGCTTGTCGCCGCCCATCAGCGCGATGTTGCCAAGGGTAAAATGACCAAGTCCGAAGCCGCCGTGGTCGTTGGTAAGTCTATTGCCGCCGCCGCGACGAAAGCCGGAATTTCCCAGGTCGTCTTCGACCGCCGCAGTCACTTGTACCATGGCCGCGTGAAGGCTCTCGCTGATGCCGCCCGCGAAGCCGGTCTCAAGTTTTAAGTATTTCCTCCTTTATTAACCGTATGATGCCGACATCCACCGCATCCAAACCAGACCAGAAGCGCGACAGCCGCAGCCCACGCCGTGGTCCGTCTCGACGCCCGCGCCAGGAAGATTCTGAATTTGACCAAAAAATCATCGATATCGCTCGCGTGGCCCGTGTCACGGAAGGCGGTAAGCGCATGAGTTTCCGTGCTACGGTTGCTGTCGGCGACCGCCGCAACCGCGTGGCTGTTGGTATTGGCAAGGGTCTGGATGTGACCATTGCCGTCAACAAGGCCGTGAGCCAGGCAAAGAAGGCCATGATTCGCGTGCCGCTGACCAAGACAGGATCGATCGCCCACAGCGCTTCCGCCAAATTTGGTGCGAGCAAGGTTATGGTCAAACCAGCCCCGGTCGGTACGGGTATTATCGCCGGCGGTGTTATGCGTATTATTTTGGAACTCGCTGGTGCTCGCAATATTACGGCTAAGATGATCGGATCGCCCAATAAGATTAACAACGCTCGTGCTACATTGATTGCGCTGGAAAATGTCCGGCCCTTTGTCTCACGCCGCCGTTCCTCATAACGCGCAACAGATATGGCAATTTCATTAAGCAATTTGAAGTCTCCGACTGGCCTTGCGAATAAAAAGCGCACGCGCGTTGGTCGTGGCGACTCTTCTGGCCATGGTTCTTATTCCGGACGCGGCCAAAAGGGTCAAACATCCCGTTCTGGCGTTGGCGGCTTGGCATTGAAAGGATTGCGCCGTCGTTTGTTAAGCATCCCGAAATTGGGCGGTTTTAACAGCCTGTACGAAAAGATGGCTGTGGTAAACCTTTCTGATTTAGAAAAACATTTCGAGGCTAAATCTCGTGTTTCACCGGACAGCCTTGTCAAGAAAGGCTTGATTTCCACGCATCGCCACGGCGTGAAGGTTCTTGCCAAGGGCAGCCTCACCAAGCCGTTGACCGTTGCCCATTGCAAGGTGTCTGCGACCGCGAAACAGCAGATCGAAAAAGCCGGCGGAAAGATTGAATAAATAACCTTCCGAACTTCGGAGCTGGAATATGTCAAAGCTGCGTCAGATCCTGCAGATTAAGGAATTGCGCAATAGCATCTTCTTTGTGATGGGAATGCTTTTGCTATTTCGCGTTTTAGCCCATATTCCCGTTCCTGGCGTTGACGCAGATGCTTTGCGTTCCTTTTTTCAGTCCAACCAGCTTTTGGGTCTGATCAATATTTTCTCTGGCGGCGGTTTGGCTAATTTTTCCATCGTTGCCTTGGGTGTTTCGCCATATATCACTTCTTCTATTATCTTCCAGCTCTTGGTGATGGTTATCCCTCGTTTGGAAGAATTGCAGAAGGAAGGGGAGTCTGGGCAGCAAAAAATCAATATGTGGACGCGCTGGGCCACCATTCCCTTGGCTATTTTGCAGTCCTTCGCCTTTCTCACCCTGTTAAGCCAGCAATCGCAGTTCAATATCGTTGCGGCCATGTCTACCGCGCAAACGGTCGTGACCGTTGTCAGCTTGACCGCTGGTACCGTACTGTTGATGTGGATCGGCGAGCTGATTACGGAACGCAATATTGGCAATGGTTTGTCCATGATTATCTTTGCCGGCATCATCGCCGACCTTCCTGCTAGCATCCAGCAAGCGCTTGCTGGGTATGAACAATCGCAATTGTTCAGCCTGATCGCTTTCGCCTTAGTGATGATCGCCACAATCGTGGCCATTGTCTTTATCACGGAAGGGCAGCGAAATATTCCGGTTTCTTACGCCCGCATGTCACGCGTGACCGGCTCATCCGTTGATTCCCACTTGCCTTTACGCGTCAACATGACCGGCGTCATCCCGATTATCTTCGCCATTTCCGTTATCTTGTTTCCGCCGACCATTGCCCAGTTCTTCTTTAGCGCGCAAAACCCGCAAATTGTTGACGCGGCCCGCTGGGTCTATAACTTGTTCCAAAACCAGACCTTTTACGGCATCATCTATTTCTTGATGGTTGTCGCCTTTACGTTCTTCTACAGCTCGGTGGTCTTTAAGCCGGAGCAGGTTGCGGAAAACCTTCAAAAGCAAGGCGCGTTTATTCCTGGCATCCGCCCGGGCAAACCGACTGAAAACTATCTGCAATTCATCGTCAATCGCGTGATTTTGGCTGGTGCCTTGTTTCTTGGTGTAATCGCCGTCTTACCGGTGGTCATGCAAGAACTTACGGGCTTGCAAGCCTTGGCTGTCGGCGGCACGAGCATCTTGATCGTCGTCGGTGTGGTTATTGAAATCGTACAACAAGTTAATGCTCAGTTGACGATGCACAATTACGAGACTTTATAGAGCTCTGAAAATTGTGAAGTGCAAGCGGCCCTGCGGGGCCGTTTTGCTTTGGCTGAAAGCTTGCGCCGAACGTTGAAACTAGCTAAAATTCTTCCGTTGTTTGTTCATTAACTTGCTCGTGGGGGAAGCGTTCGATTATGGCAAAACCGACCTTGTTATTGATGGGTTCAGCTGGTTCCGGCAAAGGCACTCAAGGAGGAACAATTGCATCTGCGTTTGGATACGTACATGCCGAAACAGGAGCCTTGATACGCGCTACAGCCCAACAAGACACCGAACTTGGTCGTCGCGTGAAGGAATCTGATGACCAGGGGAAACATGCTTCCGATGAGCTGATCACCGAGCTGCTCATAACCTATTTAAAATCATTGCCCTTCGGCCAACCACTTTTGCTCGACGGATACCCTCGTACAATGCGCCAGGCAGACATGCTGACCGATGTTTTGCGGGAAGTCGGGCGCGATGCGGACGGTTTGAAGGTGGTTTGGATCAATGTCCGTCCAGAAGTCGCCCGTGAGCGCCTGCTCCAGCGCGCTGTTTGCTCGAGCTGCAAAAAGGTTTTTCCAAGCCGCGATATTACAAAATGCGATGTCTGTTCGGGCTCCGTCGCGCCTCGGCCGTATGACAATGGGGAGGCGATCAATGAGCGCTTAAAGTTTTTTGAGACGCAGACAAAGCCGGTTATCGAGCGCTATCGCCAGGAAGGACGTTTAATAGAAGTTGACGGTGAACAGCCGATCCAGAATGTCTCTGCGTCGCTGCTGAAATCGCTGGAGACTACAATGAAATAGCTATGAAGGACTGGCCAATTGTCATCTTGCTAGGAGCTGCTGGTTCGGGTAAGGGCACACAAGCCGCGCTACTACAGGAGCAGTATGGCTATGAAAAAGTTGAAGCTGGCGGAATTGTGCGCGCCAAGGCCCAAGAAGAATCAGAGATGGGACGCAAGTTAAAAGCTATCAGCGACGGCGGCGGTCATACAGATGACCAGACCATCACCGGCTTAGTGGCGGAATACATCCGTAGTGTTCCGGCCGAAAAGCCCATTGTCATTGACGGGTATCCGCGCACGCAGGGGCAAGCAGACCTTTTGCGGCAATTACTGGCGGATGCTGGCCGCGGTCAACAGCGTGTTGTCGCTGTATGGATCAATGTCGGTCTTAAAGAGGCCCAGCGACGCCTTAGTCAGCGCGCGGAATGCCAATCTTGCCGTGCGATCTACAGCTCTCGCGACGTCAAGACCTGTATGAAGTGCGGCGGTATCGTCCAATCACGAAAAGACGACAATCCAGAAGCCATCACCAAGCGCTTGGCTTTTTTTGTGCAAGCGACCATGGAGGCGATCGAGCAATACAAGGCAGATGGCATATTGGCCGAAATCAATGGAGAGCAAGATGTTGGCGCTGTTTTTACTCAATTAGTGACGGCTCTTGGCCTCCCCAAGCGAAAGTCATGATATGAAAACCACTCCCACCCTCGTCATTTTGGGTTCAGCTGGTTCGGGCAAAGGCACCCAGGCTTCTTTGATCGAAGAGCAATTCGGTTACCACAAAGTGGAAGCCGGCGCCTTGTTTCGCGCCAAAGCGCAAGAAGACTCGCCGCTTGGCAAGAAGGTGAAAGCCATTAATGACAGCGGCGGATTTGCCCCGGATGACTTGATTGCCGACCTGATCGATGAGGAAGTGCTCCGTTTGCCCAAAGACCAACGTCTCTTACTCGATAATTATCCGGTATCACAGGGGCAAGCTGAACGATTGGAGACCACGCTAGCCCAAACAGGACGATCACAAAAAGTTATCGCGATTTGGGTGCGCGTCGGCCAAGATGAGGCAAAGCGCAGTTTGATGAACCGCTCACAATGCCTCACTTGCAAAACGGTTTTCATGAATCGCAATATCAAGACGTGTCCCCATTGTGGCGGGGAGGTGAAGCCGCGCACCTATGACACACCCGAGGCCATCGATAACCGCATCAACCATTTCTGGGCATCGACGGTCAATCTCCTGGAGTGGTATCGGGGACTAGGCCGACTTGTGGAAGTGAATGGCGAGCAACCGGTCGCCCATGTGTTTGAAGATATAAAGCGCGGGTTAGCACCATATATGGTCGTCCAGGCTGAGGCGATGGATGAAGCCTAGTGTTGTGATCCCATGGCGTTAACGCGTATTTGTGCTATCCTCCAGCAAGCATTATGGTCATCATCAAAACCCCCGAACAAATCGAAGGAATTCGAAAAAGTTGTCGTCTGTTGGCCCAAATAATGGAGCAGGTCAAGCAGGCAGTTAAACCCGGTATCACAACGCGGGAATTGAATGTATTGACGGAGAAGCTGATGGCTGAAGCTGGCGCAAAACCGGCTTTTAAGGGGTATCGTCCGGTGCCGGGCGTTTTGCCCTTTGCGTCTGCCATTTGTACCTCGGTGAATGACCAGGTCGTGCATGGCCCAGCTGTTTCGGACCAACCCTTGCAAGAAGGGGACATCATTGGCCTAGATTGTGGAGTAAATCTTGGAGGCTATTTTTCCGATATGGCTGTAACGGTGCCGGTAGGAAAGATTAAGCCCGACATCCAAGCCTTACTGGATGTCACGCGTCAGTCCTTGATGAACGGCATCGCCGCCGTCAGGCCGGGTGCGCGCGTCCGCGACATTTCCGCGGCCATCGAAGCCACGGTGAAGCCGCACGGCTATGGCATTGTCCGGGACTTTGTCGGCCACGGCGTAGGGCTGCAAGTGCACGAAGATCCGCGTATTCCTAACTATGTCGACCGCCGCATGCCTGATGACATGAACTTAGTTTTGCAGGAAGGCATGGTCCTGGCGCTTGAGCCGATGATCAACCTCGGCCGTGAAGCCGTTTCTGTCTTGGACGATGGGTGGACCGTGGTTACGGACGACGGTTCCTGGTCCGCGCATTTTGAGCATACGGTCGCCGTAACAAAAGGCGGCCATGAAATTCTTACTGCATGATGTCATCCCCGCGGAGGCGGGGATCCCCTACTAGAAAAGATTATGAAATATTTAGGCATTGATTACGGCTTGGCGTATTTGGGTTTATCCGTCGGCGACGATGAAAGCCGCGTGGCCGTGCCCATGGACACCATCCGTGAAACAGATTTGAAGCGTCAGGCGATTACGATTGAACAGATCGTCGCTGATGAAGAAATTGACGCTGTGGTGGTTGGAAACCCTCTGACCTTGGAAGGGGAAGAGCAGGAACAAGTCGAGAGGACCTTGGCCTTTATCAACGAATTATCAGGCCGCATCGGAGTTGAAGTACACCGCGAAGATGAACGTTTCAGCTCGGACTTTGCGCAGCGCCAAAAGATGGAAGACCCAGATGGGAAGTTTGATGAACATGCTTTGGCCGCAGCGTTTATTTTGCAGGCTTTTTTGGATAGACAGTAGCTCAACTGTTGATGTTCTGGATTCCTGTTTGCACGGGAATGACAAACACCCATGACCTACCGCACCCAAGCCATTGTTTTAAACAGTTACGCCTGGCCGAGGCAGGCGCGCTGTTTTGTTTTATACACGCGCGAACACGGCAAGGTGAAGGCTGTCGCGGCGGGTGTGCAAAAAATCAAGAGCAAGGTGGCGGGGCATCTCCAGCCGTTTACCGTGGCGGAAATCATGTTGGCGCGGGGAAGGACGATTGAACGGCTTGCGCAGGCGCGTCTAGAGCGTTCATTCTTGTCTTTTGGCCGGCATTACTCGTTATTCCTTCTCGGTAGTTATGTACTGGAAGTTGTAGAGCGGTTGACGAAGGAAGGCGTAACTGACTCCTTTGTTTGGCAAGAGATGCTGGCTGTTTTCCAGGAAATCGATGATCAGGGGCAATGGGCCTCGGATCTCATGGCCGCAGAAGAACAAAACCGGTTCGCGCTGATGACTCTTTTGTTTGCCCTGCGTATTCTTGACCGTTTTGGGTACCGGCCAGAACTGCATACCTGCGTGTCTTGCCGCCAGCCAGTGCGCTCTGAGCCGCTCTATTTTTCCGTACTGCAAGGTGGCTTAATGTGCGCCAGCTGTTTCACCAGCCAAATCGAAGGCCAGTCAGTGACGCCGGCTTGCATTAAGCTTTTGCGTGAGGGCTTGTCCAAGCCTATTGCCTTGGCCTCGCGTCTTTTAGTAAGTACGCGGGACGCCCAGCTTGCAATGACCTTAGTGGACCAAATGTTATCCGTGCAGCTGCAGGAACCACTGCGTACGAGCCGTATGATGTCGGCTGTACAAGAACATGCTAACATGTAGCATGTAACGTATGATTTATGGCAAAACGCATCCTGATCCTTGGGGCCGGCGTCGCTGGAGCCCAGGCAATTAAATCCATCCATAAGCAGTTTCATCGCCAGGCAAATTATTCAATCATGGTGGTTGACCGCCAGAATTTTTCTGCATTCGCTCCCATGCTGCATGAGGCCGCGACCGGTTCGGTAACGCCCTTGCATGTCACATTTCCAATAAGGCAAATCGTCAAGTGTTGTTTGGAAACTTTTCGGCAGACATCGGTACGCCAGATCGACGTACGGAACAAAACCGTGCACACGGATGACGGCACAGTGTCCTACGATTACCTCGTTGTCGCCTTGGGCGCGAAAACCAATCATTTTGGCGTGCCAGGGGCTCGCGAGCACAGCCTGGATCTCAAGACCATGGATGATGCCATGATTTTGAGACGGCGCATTATTGATACTTTTGAAGAAGCGACCAAGCTTCCGCGCGGAGCACAGCGTGAAGCCAAGTTGCACTTTGTCGTGATTGGAGGGGGGTATACCGGTGTCGAATTGGCCGGCCAGCTGGCTGACTTGTTTGCTGGGGATTTTCGTGCTTTATATCCGGAAATTTTAGCCGATGAACCACGGATTACGCTGATTCAGGCCGGGGATCGTATCTTGCCTATTTTAAAAGAAAGCAGCAGTCAAAAGGCCTTGCGCCGTCTGGAACGCCTTGGCGTTAAAGTTGTGCTTAATGCAAGAGCTGCATCCGTTTCTCCAGAGGGTGTTACCATTGAAAATGGGGAAGTGCTGCGTGCTGACCATGTTATTTGGACTTCGGGCGTCATTGCCAATGGCGAGGCGTTTTTCGCTCCTGAGTTTTTGCAAAAAGGTCGGGTGATGGTGAAATCCACGTTACAGATGCCTGACCATCCCGAAGTGTTTGTCATTGGTGATTTGGCCGGCGTTACCGAAGGCAATGGGCCGCATCCGCAAACAGCACAGGCAGCTTTTGAACAGGCGCACTTCGTCGCACAAAACCTTAAAAAGCTGGTGTCTGGCGAGCCTTTAGCCGCCTTCTATTACCATCATAAAGGAGACCTTGTTCCGATTGGCGACCGTTGGGCGATTGCTGAAATTTTTGGACTGCGTTTTAGCGGATTTTTAGGCTGGTGGCTCCGCCGCACCGTCTATTTGCGAGGATTGTTTTCATGGACGGATCGGATACAAGTAGTTTTTGATTGGACCATCCGTTTGTTCACGCGCCGCGACACCACACGATTATGAACGAATTGCAGCGACATTATCGCATGGCGATGTTATTTTCTGTGTTGCTCACGGGTGTTTTGCTGACCCTGGCTCTGCGGTACGCTAGCAGTACGGACTTCCTGAAATGGATTGTTTCACCTGTTCAGCAGCAACCTGGTGAGACACCGAAGCCTCGTCCGAGTGAACAGGAAATCAGCTACATCACCTTGTCTTATATCCGTTCTTTGGCTGCCTATGACCAAGAAAGGCAGCCGGAAATTATTCTTGAGCAGAAAGATGACCTGGGAGACGGCGCATCGTTGATGCATTTCCGTGTTAACCAGCCGCAGGGCGTTATGGGCGTTGTTTTGCGCGTTCAGGATTGGCATGTGCTCAGCCATAGCATCACGATGTGGTCCTTCGATGGGCTGCTGTCACTCACAGCGCCGGAACCTGGACAAGTTACAGCATCATCCGTACCCTTATTCGTTAAAGGTCGCGTTGAAGAGGCCGGTGAGGTCGAGATCTTGCTAAAAGACGCCTCGCTTGGCACGGATGTTCATGCGGAAACGGTTGCGGCTCTTGACCAAGAATTTTCAGCCGCGATCGATGTGTCGGATGTGCAAGCGGGTTCCCTGCTGCTTGAAGTGCGCGCCGGAACATCATTCTTGTCCATGCCGCTTTTACTTGACGTCTATGCCCAGTAGCACCAATCCAGCCGTGATTTCCGTTGAGCGTGTTGGTTTAAATTTTGGCGTGGAACCGTTATTTGCCGATTTAAACTTACAAATCAATCGCGGCGAATTTGTGGCCATTATCGGCCCCAACGGTTCAGGAAAGACTTCGTTCGTTAAAATGCTTTTAGGCTTGTACAAGCCGACAGCCGGCCATGTCCATGTGTATGAACCAAGGATTGGCTATGTGCCGCAATACCTGAACAAGGATGAATTTTCACCCATGACAGTACGTGAATTGTTTAGCTTGAAAATGCCCGGAGCCTCATTTTGGTTCAGCCGGCGTATTCCCGAGGAGAATATCAGGAAGGCGCTCAGACGTACCAAGGTTGAGCATGTGCTGGATACGAATATCCGCCATCTTTCCGGCGGGGAGTTCCAGCGCGTGATGATCGCCTATGCCATGATCGGAAATCCTGGTCTCCTGATCCTTGATGAGCCGGTTTCAGGCATTGATATCCATGGCGAGCATGAATTTTTTGAAATGATTGAGGATATTCACGCCGCAGGGGATATGACGATTATCATGATTTCCCATGACATTGATATTGTGTATCGTTACGCCACACAGGTCATTTGCCTCAACCGAAAACTCGTTTGCCAGGGTGTCCCGTCAACCGTGCTGACCAAGGAAACAATTGAAAAGACGTTTACGACAAAACACGGTATTTACGAACATCGGCATGGCGAGGGCCATCGCGAAAAATAAAGCTATGCAAGCACTTATCACATTTTTCTCCTACGCTTTTATCCAGCGATCCTTGGCCGCCGGTATTATTTTGGCCGTGGTAGCTGCTTTGCTTGGGGTATTTGTCGTGTTGCGGCGCATGTCATTTTTTAGTGACGCGATTGCGCATGCAAGCTTGGCGGGTGTGGCGGTCGGCCTCATCTTATCTCTGCATCCGACCTTGGGCGCGGTCGCGGTCAGCGTCCTCATCGCCCTGCTGATGGGTTCGATCGTGCAGCGTCGTGTCTTGTCTTCTGACACCGCTATTGGCGTGTTGTTTTCTAGCTCAATCGCTTTAGCTGTCTTTCTTATTAGCTTGATGCCTAATGTCCGCGTTGATTTATCTTCTCTCTTGTTTGGGGATATCTTGGCTGTATCACTTACGGATATTGGTCTGGCCTTCGCCTTGTTGGTGGCGACGGTTCTGTTTTTGTCTGTCGCTAGTAAACCGTTGCTGATCCTCGTTTTTAACCGTGATTTGGTGGAGGTGGAGCAAAAGCACATCCAGCGTATTGATTACCTGTTTTTAACTTTGCTGGCCATCACCATTGCCATGAGCCTAAAGATTGCCGGAGCCATCCTTGTCTCGGCCTTGATCATTGTGCCGGCTGCGACGGCCCAAAATATTGCACGCAATGTCCGACAGATGTTCGTATTTGCTGTCATTTTGGCTGTTATCAGCGTTGTTGTCGGCATGTTTTTCTCATTTTTGTTTGATTCGCCCTCCGGATCGACCATGGTGCTGGTTTCGACCATCCTGTTCATTGTTTCGCTGTTTTTCAAAGGTTCTCGGGGTTGATTTTTAGCGAATTTTCGTGTAGAGTAGGTCTGAAATATCTTTCATTAGTAGCTGTATTTAGTTCTGTTACGACTCAATACGACCGGCTCACTCTTGTCATAGATATATGCCGAAAATCAAAGCAGCAACCATGGTCATGAAGGGAGTTTTAGACCGCGTGTGGGCAGCCAAGCTTAAGGAAGCTGAAGATGTCAGGCCCTATACGGTTTGGACCGATGAAGAGCGCGTTAGCGCAGCTCAGCGCGGCGAAGAAGAGGCGTTCGGGCAAATCATTTCTCGCTACCAGGGGAAAATCTATTCCTATGTTTACCGTCTCACCAACCACGGTGAAGAAGCGACAGATATCACGCAGGATGTTTTCGTGAAAGCTTACAAGCATTTGCAAACAGTTGATACGGAGCGGAAGTTTTCTTCCTGGCTGTACCGCATCGCGCACAATGAAAGCGTGAATTGGCTCAAGAAAAAATCACGAGCCAGGATTGAGTCGCTTGAGGCGCACGTTGAGCAGGGACACCAGGTCGCCTCAAAGTCCGACGTGGCCGCCCAGTACATGCAAGAAGAGGAACAGCGCTATGTCCGTGAAGCCATTGACCAATTACCGGCGCGTTACCGCCAGGTCATGGAGTTGCGCTATATCCACCAGCACTCTTATCAAGAGATCAGTGTCGCATTGGATAAGCCCCTAAATACTGTCGGCACACTCATCAACCGCGCCAAGCGTTTGATGCAGGAATTGCTGCAAGACCAGAAACCGCAATAGACCGCATATGACAATTCGCCCCACAAACAAAGAGTTATCTGAGATGTTTGAACGGCTCGACGCTTCGCCAGAGGTCGATTGCCGTTCTTTTGTGATGTCTCAGATCAAGGAGGGGCGCGCGCGGATGCGTTCGCGCTGGTCGGTGTTGACTGAGTACCTAGGCTTGCGCACTACTTGGTTTGTGCTTGTCCTGGCTCTTGTCGGTATCTTGAACCTGAACTTGTATATTATCAGCCGCAGTCCGGAATGGGATTTTATCTCATTCGGCCCGTCTGGTTTTTGGCTTGTCGTTAAACATTTGCCTTATGGCTGGTGGACCCTCGCTTTCGCCATGATGGTGGCTGTTGTTATCAGTCTGCGCCGCTTCTCCTTTACCTATATCTGGCCTTTCCATGTATTCGCTGGCCTGACCGTTTTCGGCGTTTTCTTCGCTGGGACCTTGGCTTTTGCCACGGGCATGAATGACCGCTTATACCAGAAGCTGGTAGAGGAGCCGGGCGCCAGTGGTTCCTTATTGGCTAAGATCTACTGCTTTGGCGCTAATCGTGCTTTTAATTCGCAAAATGCCCTCATGGGCGAAGTCATGAACGT
>CAYHTI010000005.1:0-14103 GCA_964359515.1 uncultured Gammaproteobacteria bacterium
TTTATTTTCCGCACGCGCGAATTTGAGCAGATGGAAATCGAGTATTTTATACATCCATCTGACTGGGAAAAGCAGTTCGAACACTGGCTCGCCCAGATGCACGCCTTCATGGCGAGCGTCGGCATCGATGCCAAGCGCGTCCATGAACTGGAAGTGGCCAAAGAAGACCTCGCGCACTACTCCAAGCGCACGGTAGACATCGAATTCGATTATCCGTTCGGCCGCAAGGAGTTGTATGGCCTGGCCTATCGCACGGATTTTGATTTGGGCACGCATGCCAAGCATTCCGGTAAACCTTTGACGTATACTGATCCGGTCACGAACGAAAAATACATGCCGCATGTCATCGAACCTTCTTTTGGTGTCGATCGCACCGTGCTGGCCATCTTGTTGTCCGTTTACGATGAAGAAACACTGAAAGGTGAGGACGGCAAAGAAGACACGCGCATTGTCTTGCGTTTCAAGCCATCGGTCGCCCCAATCAAAGTCGCCATTCTCCCTTTATCCAAGAAAGAAGAATTATCATCGGTCGCTCGCCCCCTGGCTGAACGCTTGGCGAAGCATTGGCGCGTGGATTACGACGAAACGCAGAGTATTGGCAAGCGCTACCGCCGCCAGGACGAAGTTGGTACGCCGTATTGTATTACCGTTGATTTTGATTCGCTTAAAGATGAAGCTGTCACCGTGCGTGACCGTGATACGATGAAACAGGAACGGATTAAGATTGATGAGCTTGAAGACTATCTGACAAAGAAACTAGCTTGATTGTCATCCTCGAACCGACGTCCCGCCACCGCTGAAATACAGCTACGGCGGGTCCGCCGTAGCTATTTTCATAGCGGAGGCGGAGAGTAGGTATCGGGGATCCAGTCGTTGAACAATTTCCACCGGTAGGTAGAGAGCAGAACTTACTAAGCTCATTTTCCGTCTAGATTCCCGCCTCCGCGGGAATGACATATCTATGAATGCATTCACCAAAACAACCCTCCCCAACGGCATCCGCTTGATTACCGCACCTTTGCATGAAAGCCAAACCGCCACGATTATCGTCATGTTCGGTGCCGGTTCGCGTTATGAATCACCAGAAACCAACGGCATGGCGCATTTCTTGGAGCACATGTTTTTTCAAGGCACCGAGAAGCGTCCCGAAGACGTTGATATCACAAAAGCTCTCGACAGCTTGGGCGCGGAGTTCAACGCCTTTACCGGCAAGGATCATACCGGCTATTACGTCAAAGTTGCGCATCAGAAATTGCCCGTGGCTATCGACGTGCTTTCCGACATGATGCTGCACTCCAAGTTTGACGCCCAGGAATTGGAAAAGGAAAAGGGTGTGATCGTAGAGGAAATCAACATGTACGAAGATAACCCTGTGATGTTCATCCACGACGTGTTTGAAACGGAGATGTATAAGGGCAACTCTCTTGGTTGGGAAATCAGCGGTTCGCGCGAAACCGTGCGGTCCATGACGCGTGAAAATCTCGTGGCTTACAAGAACGAGCACTACCGCGGCGATAACTGCATCATTGTCGTCGCCGGCCATTTACCGGCTGACATCGAGCAGCAGGTCGCCACCGCTTTCGGAGCGCTGCCGGGCAAGCCAGTGGACCAAACCTATCCGCCGAAGTTCGTTTTCCCGATCTTTAAAGGGGCGTTCGGCTCGCCTCGCGTCAACTTGGTGCATCGTGCCTCGGAACAGGCACAGGTCATTCTCGGCTTTCCCGCCTTTTCCCATTTTGACCATGACGAAATCATTGGCCAGATTTTAGCGACCATTCTTGGCGGTACCATGAGCTCACGCCTGTTTGTCGCCGTGCGCGAAAAACAATCTCTGGCTTACAGTGTCCATGCTTCGTTATCTGCTTATCAGGACACAGGCTACTTCGGCGTGCAGTCAGGCTTAGACAAAACGCGTTTGAAAGCGGCTATCAAGGTTATCCATGAAGAATTGCAAAAAGTGGTTGACGAGGGGGTAGAGGAAGAAGAGCTGCAGCGCGCCAAAGATTATCTCACTGGAAAAATCAGTATCCGCTTAGAAGACACCAGCAGTCTTGCCCAATGGTATGCTGAGCAGGAGACTCTTACGAACCGCTCCCTGACTCCCGACGAAAAATTCGCTCTTGTCCGCGCCGTGACGCGCGAAGACATCCACCGCGTGGCTAAGTATTTGTTCGATTTCAACAAGGCGACTTTGGCGATCATCGGGCCCTACAAAGATGCAGAGGAGTTTTTGGCACTCTTGAAATAAACGTTTACAAAAACGCCCCTACCATCCGGTACAGGACGTTTTTTATTTTCTAGATGCGTAATCCGCGGCGCTTGAGCTGCTGGTAGAAGTGGTCTTGTATGGCTCGGGCCACTTCATGCTCCGAGGCGCGCTCGTCAAGTCGTAAAGTCTGGCGCAGGTGGTTGAGTGCTTGCTGGTTGCCCATGAGGCTGTTGGTCATTTCTTGTATCGGTCTGCCCGGGGCCCCGGTCGAGGTGTATTCTGGATGATTTTTATAGTGGGCATAAAGAGCTTCAACGGCATTCGCGATCAGTTGTTCATTATAACCGGTCGTGTCTGCCTGGATCGGAGCGCTTTCCTTTTTTCTCCAAGAAAACCAGCCGCGTTTATCGGCTTTCTTGTGGGGGAAGTCATGTGAAAAGCGGAAGATAACGCGGGCTGTAAAAAAAGCCAACGGGTCGTGCTTGTTATCACTGGTCTGCTTGTGCAAGCGATCCATGATCGCTGGGTAATTCTGGACCCGTTCGCGCACGGCATCGGCAATCGCTTGCGTGACGCGATCAATGCTGCGTGTGTCATTTGGGTCGGACTGCTCATGCTGTTTGACCAAATCTGTTGAAGCGATGAGATCCGCGAACATTAAATCAACAAAGCGGTCGTACTCAGCTGCGGATAAATTTGCTTCTTCCTCGTGCTGGGTTCGTCGTTGTGCATTTAGTTCGTCCTGAGCTCGGCGCTGGGAGGCTTCCGCCTTGTACAGCTGAGCATAACGTTTCCCCAAATTTAGTTTGTTTGAGGGGTCAATTTTGGGGAAAAGGGTAAGGATTTCTTGCAGCAGAGGTAAGTCAACAAAGCCTTGCTCGTCGATTCTGTTTTGCGCTGAGTTTGCCAATGAATCAGCAAAATCCAGCTGTTGCTCAGGCGCGGCCGCTGGCACTAGATTGGGGTGCGTCGCCGGCTGCCAGTTAGCCAATTTAGATTTGACGCTTAAGCAAGCATTGTAAAAATCTCGCGTTGTTGTTTGCTCCCGGTGTAATTCGACTTCTTTTTGCGCGCGCTCTTTGAACTCGCCCTTCAGGCCGAACAAATGGGTGAGGGTATCGATCGCGAGCGTCATGGGCACCACATCGTGCATGGTCGGATCTAGACGAGCCTTGTACTCGCTGCCCGTGATTTGTAGATGAAGCTGCAATAATTGTTCCATGATATACGCGCGCTTGCCCTCACTCATATCCTCCAGTTGCTGCAGGGAAATTGATTGAAGCCCGACTGCGGTTTTGCGATTCACGGTTTCGCCTGGATGTTTCGCGATGTAGCGGTCGACCGCGTTAGTTATCTGCACGCAGGCATCAGAAAAAGCGCGCTGCTGTAGCTCGCGCCGTTTTCGGTTTTCTGGTTTGTGTTTTGGTCCCTCTTGGGGGTTGGGCATAGCGATCAAAGCGCCGCGAGCATGCCGACGATGACGATCACTTGAAAAACTGCACCCGGCCAGGTTGGCACGATCAACTTATGGATGAAGGCATTGTGCACCTTAAAATGCAGCCGGGTAAACCACTTGAGAAATTTGTTATTGAACAATTCATTTAACCCCACAAAAAAATCGGGCACGACGCTGGCGATAATTCCCCAGGCCATATTCGCCCGGTCAAATGTCGTAAAGCCGAGCAAGAAGGCGACGAGCATGACGGAAAAGGCAGTGTCTACAGCTAAACCGCTGTACAGTGCCTTGAGTTTTTCCTTTTTCCCGTGGTAATAATCTGACACATGGTGGCCGTCGCCGTGCGGGACGACATCCAAAAGGAAATGGGAGGCGAAAGAGAGGGCAAAAATAAGCGCGGGATTAGTAAATCCAAGCGTTTGGCCGATCAGGGCGCCGGCGGCAACATGTCCAGCAATAAACATAAGCGAAAAGTAAGGTAATATTCCTGTATCATTATAATATGATGCACAGCATAATACCGCAAGTATTAAGAGAACTTTATGAAAATTCCAGAAAAAGCCAAACGTGTATTCAAAGGAGTGATTTTTGAGGTCTATCAATGGGACCAGGAGATGTTTGATGGTACTCAGGCGACCTATGAGGCAATCAAGCGCGCGGATACGGTGCAAGTCATTGCCACGCAAGGAGATCGCGTTCTGATTTCATCCGAAGAGCAGCCGGGCAAAGAACGTTTCTTGACCTTGCTTGGCGGCCGTGTTGAGGATGGTGAGGAGTCCCTTGCTGCGATCAAGCGCGAGCTGCGCGAGGAGTCGGGCCTAGAAAGTAGCGACTGGGAAGTGTTTAATGTCTATTCCGCGCCAGGGAAAATCGAGTGGAATGTTCATATCTTCATTGCACGGGATTGCCAACTGTCGGGGGAGAAGCACTTAGATGCTGGTGAACGGATTGAGGTTAAGGCCCTCTCCTTTGAGGAGTTTTTAGCGGCCATTGAATCTCCTGATTTCCGAGGCCGCGAAATCCTGTTTGACCTGCTGCGCATGAAGCTTGAACCAAAAAAGCTGGAGGAGTTTCGAAAGAAGTTATTTAGAAAATAAATGAGCCCCTGTACGATCCTTGTCCGACACCGATGGTGCGGGGATGCGTACAGGGGCATGGCCTTCGCGGCCGAGGCAGCACATCATGCCACCATGTTGCCGAGGATGGCCGTGAGCTCGGTCGGCTTGCAGACGTGCGAGCAGCCGTCATCTTTCATGTCAGCCAGGTAGGGTTCCATGGTCGACACGCCGATGACCTCACGGGTGCCGCTATCCTTCAGGCTGGCGAGGCGGCCGGGAAGGCGTCTCGGCGGGTTCTGCTCGAAGTCGAAGGACACCGGCACGTCCTTGCATAAGAAGTAGTCGATGACCACCACACGGACGCATCCCTCGGCGGCGAGGAAGGCGTTGAGCTCTTCCACGCTGGAAACGGATGCAGCCCGGAAGTTGATGCCGTAGCCGGACATCTCCATGAGCGCCGTGATGATCTCATGGGCGTTTTGCGCGCCCACGATGATACGGATCGGAACGTCGGGATCACTCAATCGAGTCCTCCTCACTCCCTGCCGGTTGGTTGCTCCGGCAGTCAGGGTTTTGTACACGAAAATTTGCCATTTGTCAATGCCTTTCGCATGACAATGGCCTTAGATACCCCTCAGTATCCCTAAGAATAATGACGCTTAGGTAAAAGCTAACTTACCCCATAAAATTAAAATGAGCGCTACGTTCCAACGGGGCAGGGCTTCGCTCCAACGCGTGTGGAGGGAAATCGGCCGCGGTCGGTCTGTAGCGCTCGTGTGTGGATTACTCCTTGTTTTACGGGCCAAGTCCACTTCTTGGCCGCTTTGGGCTTGAGGATCGGTAGAGCTGCCGGGCTTGGGACTTTTTTTCATTTGTACAAAAAAATCCACTGGCGGGTTTTATCTTTTGGCGGGCTCCGGGGGCGGGGGGCGGGGGTTGACCCCGCCCCCCCGGGACCAGGAGGCCCAACAGGAGAACGTACGTTACCGTCTTTCGTCCCTAGCATGGGCACGGTTTTCTGACGGATGAATGACTGTAGCATGTTCATAGAACTATGTCAAGGCTATTGGCCTATTTTGCATGAAAAAGCCAATAAAGACGGGGCTTTCCTTTTTAGCTAGGACTTTGTAAAATTTGACCTACTTTAGAAGCAAAACCGTCGCTTATGCCAGAATTACCGGAAGTCGAAACCATACGCCGTGACCTGGAGCGCGTCTTGCTGGGCAAGGAGATTAAGGATGTGCAGGTACGCACACCGCGCATGGTAAAAAGCGACCGTATCGTTTTTTTAGCTAGCTTGATCGGCAACCGCTTTGCACGACTGGGCCGCACGGGAAAATTGCTGCATTTTCACCTGGCGCATTCAGGCCGAGTTTTGCACATGCATTTGAAAATGACGGGCCAGCTGATTTGCCAAGTCGAAGGCGGCTTAATTGTCGGCGGCCACCCGCAGGCAAAAATTGACGAGCTGCCAAATGCGTATACGCATCTGATCTTTGTCTTAGACGATGGGACAACTCTGTTTTTCAATGATGTTCGCACGTTTGGCTATGCCAAATTGATGGAACTCGATGAACATGAACAGATGCTGCAGCGTTACGGCATCGAACCCAACCACTCCGATTTCACCTGGGATAGGTTTAGCGATTTGCTCATCGGGCGCAGCGGTGCTCTAAAACCGTTTCTCCTCAATCAGAAATTAATTGCCGGCATTGGAAATATTTATGCCGATGAAATTTGTTTTCGCGCCCGGCTGCGTCCGCAGCGCCGTCTCAACTCCCTGACCTTACCCGAACGCCGACGCCTGTTTGCGTCTTGTAAGAAAATCATTAGCTCGGCCGTCGATAAACGTGGGACCACTTTCGCTAATTTTGTTGACGCTGCCGGCCAAAAAGGGGGATACCAGCCGTATTTAATGGTGTACGGGCGCGGCGGCGAGCGTTGTCGGCGTTGTGGATCCACGGAAATCATCAAAACCGCACTCGCTGGACGCGGTACGGCCTATTGTCCGCTGTGCCAGAGGTAGTGGTTGATGGCTCTACTTTTTGTGGCTATACTAATTTGAGATTTACTTCATTAACGGCACTGTATGAAACGCGCCACCTTGCTTGTCTCGGCCGTTCTCGGCCTGCTCCTTGCTAGTTTATCCGTCCAGCCGGCGTCGGCGAATATTGACTGTAATTATCCGCCATCCCAGGTGTCGTTTATTGGTCGCGTGAGTTCTGGTGTCAATGTGCGTAACAAGACCTGCATGGAGGAATCGACCATCATCGGCCGCCTCGCTGCCGGTGCAACCGTGAAAGTCATCGGTGAAGCCGACGGTTGGTATCAGGTCAAGCTCTCTGACGGGACAGTCGGTTTTGTCTGGGGTGATTTCATCAGCAAGACGGATACCACCGAGATCAGCAATACGACCAGCACCAAGACCACGGTGACCAATGATGTGGCGACGCGCATGAAGGGACACATCCTCCTTCAGGTCGAGAGCCATGGCGAAGCCTGGTACGTGCGCCCAGATGACACCAAGCGTTATTACATGAAAGACGGCCAGGTCGCTTACGAAATGATGCGCCAATTCGGCCTTGGCATTTCCAATGCAGATTTAGCCAAGTTAAAAGCAGGAAATTTGGATTTAAAGAACCGATTGAAAGGCAAAATCGTGTTGCAGGTAGAAAGCCATGGCGAAGCTTATTATGTGCATCCGACCAAAGGAACATTGCACTATCTGAAAAATGGCGACGAAGCTTACCGCATCATGCGCGAATTATCCTTGGGCATTACCAACAAGGACTTGGCTTATATCCCCGTGCGCAGTTTCGACGATTATATTTCCGAGAAAGAATCGACGACGAATGTAGACGATTATAGCCGCAACGGCGCGATCACAATGTCTGCCTATCTCGAAGGCGGGGTTGTCCAATTAAACTGGAATGTAAAAGGGTTTGAACCGAAAGACGGCTTTAAAGTCGTCTACTCCGACAGCGTCAATGCCAGCTACCCGGGTGATCCGGCTGAATATGTGGATGGCAGCAAGCGCGTCCACACAATCACGAATGTGAATGCTGACACCACGTATTACTTCCGCGTCTGCGCATATCTGGGCGGCGGTGCTTGCGGTACCTATAGCAATGAAGTTGTTCTCAAGACAGCCACGGCCAGCGGCAAGATCGTCCTGACAGGGTATATAGAAAACGGCAAGGTCTATCTTGGCTGGTCTGTTTCTGATTTATCAACGACGAATGGATTTAAGGTGGTTTGGTCGGAGGTCGCAAATCCCGTTTACCCCGGCAATGATTACCATTACTTAGGCAATTCCGGCGTCCGCAACGATATCTTGTCTGACATGTCGCCGGGGACCTATCACTTCCGCGTCTGCCAATACCTTGGCGGCTCCTGCGGCAAGTACAGCAATGACATTGAACTCACGGTTCCGTCCAACAATGTCGCTTCAACGAACATCACAAACAGCCCCGCGCAAAGCGGGGTTGTTCCTTTTCAGGTCGATTTAGCCGCTCTCAATGCCGACTGGCTTAGCGAAGTGAATGCTTTGCGCGCTGAGCGCGGTTTGCGCCAGCTGGTCTTGGACCAGCGCTGGGTGGACACGGCTACCGAGTGGGCGGTGTACATGGGCGAGACAGGCGTGGTCAGTCATGACCGTCCGGACGGCAAAACCATGCACCAATGGATCGACACAAAGGGATTGCCGTTTACCGTGCGCTACAGTGCGGATGGTTGGGACACAAATTATTTTACGGAAAATATCGCCTGGGGGTACGCATCAAGTGGGACGACGGAGGCTGTGGAGCAGGTCTTGGACGACACCATGGATTTTTATCTTTCCGAAGCGTCTTATAATGGCGCACACTATCGCACGATCTACCACCCCGATTGGAACAGCGTCGGTTTGGGCTTCTATTTTACGCCCAGCGGCAGCGGGTATAAAGTATCCGTAGCCATGCATTATGGCAGTTTAGTCTTGAATTGATGCTTAGGTATGAAGGCTCGCATCGTGGTTTGCTGCTCGGTCATTGCGTCTCTCCTCGCCCCATGGGTGCCGGTTGAGGCGGCCGCAAGGGTGTCTAAGGTGCCCCAACCGCAGTTGCCTGACATTGAACAGACCGTCGTGTTTTACGATGCCCTAGACTTCAAGCAGAAGGGGAGTTTTACCTTTGCTGCGCCCAAGCAAGGTTTGTCCATGGCCCTCACGGATTTTGGCCTGGATGGCAAGGATGAATTAGTTGTCGGTTCTGGCAAGGGCGAGGCGCCTGAAGTCCTCTTCTTGCGTACGGATGGTTCGGAGCTGAAGCGGCTAAGCGTGTATACGCACTATTATCGTGGCGGCGTAAACGTAGCTGTGGGTGATATCGATGGTAATGGCAGCAAAGAAGTGATCACTGGCACACGCGACGGCGGCGGTCCCCATGTGCGGATTTTCTTGTTTTCCGGCGAGCTCGCTTCCGAATGGTTTGCTTATCCCGCTTCAACGCGTACCGGTGTTAGCATTGCGGCCGGGGATGTAAACAAGCAATACGATGGCGATGAAGTCATCACGGCCCCTGGAGAAGGGGAGCCGGCTCTCTTGCGTGTTTTTACTTCGCGCGGACAGCTTTTAAATGAATGGTATCCCTTTGGAGAAGACTATATCGGCGGACTGAATATCAGTGTCACTCCAAACGGCTGGATCCTTGCCAGTCGCGCTTTCGGTGCCTCGCCCATGGTCCGTGCTTATGACGCGGCCGGGTCTTTGCAAAGCGAGTTTCTCGCTTACTTTGAGCAGTTTGCCGGCGGCGTGCAGAGCGTTTCTTTCATGCACGGCTGGCAGTCCGTGGTTTTGACGGTTCCTGGAATGACGGGCGGCCCCCATGTCCGCGCCTTTTCTTTGGATGGATCCCCGTTGAATCCCGGCTTTATGGCTTTAGACGGAAAAGTCAAAGCCGGCTTGACCATGGCTGCGGGCGATGTGGATGGCGATGGCCGCACGGATATAGCCGTTGCCGTGCGCGAGATACCGCAAGGCCCCACCAATGCCGTGAAAACGATTTTCATAGATTTAAGCGAGCAGCGATTGTGGACGTATGAACGGGGCAAAATGGTAAAAACCTATCTCATCTCTTCTGGTACAGCAAAATTTCCCACGCCAACAGGAGACTATTCCGTTTCACTAAAACGTGAAAAAACGCGCATGTCCTGGTTTTACGGCCCGGATAATCCGGACAATTACGACCTTAAAGACGTTCCCTGGGTTTTAACGTTTAAAGCGCCGTTTAACATCCATGGCGCATACTGGCATAATAATTTTGGCCAGCGCATGAGCCACGGATGCGTCAATATGTCGGTGTCTGATTCCAAAGAAGTCTACGAGTGGGCCGATGTAGGTACTGCAGTGTTTATTCAACAATAACGATGTCTATGAATAAGAAATACCTTTTTATTATCATCGCCGTTATCATACTTGCACCAGTCGCTTACTGGCTTTTATCGCCGCTCTTCTATTCTGTGGAAGTGAATGAAAGCATTGATGATCTTTACGGCATGGCTGGCATTGAAAAAACGGGTACTGTAACGCCATTACCAATAAGCGAGATGCAGCCGCCAGCTGGTCTTGATCCAGTGAAAGAGTCCAAGGGGCCAACGACTCCGCCGCCAGTTGCCGTGGAGACCATGCAAACTATTGGCGCGGGCACCTTTGATGGCTTGGCTGGGCATAGCGGGGAGGGACGCGCGGAGCTCCTACTGGTAAATGGCAAATATTTTTTACGCTTTGAAGACGACTTCCAGGTAACCAATGGGCCAGATTTGTACGTCGGACTTGGTCGCAGCGGAGAATATGCTAAAGAGGCAGAAATCGCTCGTCTGAAGGGGAATGTTGGTTCACAGAATTACGAAATTCCATCTTCCATTGATATCAACAAATATAACGAGGTCTGGGTCTGGTGCCGCACCTTTAGCGTGCCGTTTGCTAAGGCTGAGTTGCGTTAAAGCTAGGCCGCAGGCGCCGTCCTTGGTATGATAGAGGCATAAGGTGTTCACCTGGATTATGCCGTTGCGTATACGAGTCACGAAAAAACATTTTGCCGGGTTTTTACGCAACTTTGTTTTTGGCGTGGAGGACAGCCTTGTTTCCACGGTCGGACTGCTTTCAGGTGTGGCAATTGCCGACGTGCCGCGTGCGACGATTTTTCTCACGGGTATCGTTTTGATTTTTGTGGAGGCCTTTTCCATGGGAGTGGGCAGCTTCCTTTCCGAACAATCTAGCGAGGGCTACATGAAGAAAGCCGAGCCGTCTTGGAGCTTTACTGCCATGAGCGCTGTGATCATGTTTGGATCTTACTTTGCTTCAGGATTTATCCCGTTGTTTCCGTATATCCTCTTCGAGACAAAAACCGCTTTTCCCATTTCCATTATCGCTTCGCTCATCGCCTTATTTATTCTCGGCATGTATGGCGCCAGTTTGTCGCGTCTTAATGTTTTGCGGCATGGCATGAAAATGATGGTGATCGGGGGAACGGCTATCGCCTTGGGCGTTTTAGTCGGGGTCGTGATCAATAGCTCGCCTGTTTTGTAAATATGGAAAAGCGCCTGTTCGTCTCCATTCCTCTCCCAAAGGCATATCAGGACCTGCTTGCCGCATGCCAGGAACGCGACCGTTACCGCTCCTTGCGCTATGTCGCGCCGGACCAGTTCCACATCACCGTATGCTTCCTTGGCGATGTGAATGAACTGCTCCTGCCCGTGATTGCCGACGCCCTCGCCCCGGTTGCGCAAGGCAGGGCGTCCTTTCCACTAGAGTTTGAGCGGATCGGCTTGTTTCCCACGAAAGTCCGTTTGCCCAATATGATTTGGGCTTTTTTTAAAGAAAACGAGGCCTTTGAAGTATTAGTTCGTGACGTCAAAACCGCCCTGATCAAGGCCGACCCATTTTTTTTACCGCTGCGCGAGGAATGGAGGAAAGACATTCCGCATGTGACCTTGGCTCGCTTCCGTGGCGGAGAGTATCCGCGCCAAGCGCAGCAGCCGCTCCACGCCATGCCGTCGCTTCTGGTCGACCGTATGGAGCTGATGGATTCTGTGTTGTATCCGGATGGGCCGTTTTATAAAAGCCTCGCTGAATTTCCGTTCAACCATTAACGATGAATTATGCCGTTACAAGCAGGGGATAAAGCCCCGGAATTTTCTTTACCGGACCAGGATGGTAAATCGCATTCTTTGGCGGATTATGCTGGCCAGTGGGTCTTGCTCTATTTTTACCCGAAAGACGACACGCCTGGCTGTACGACGGAAGCATGTTCCTTGCGCGATAATTTTCCGGCATTCGGAAAGTTAAAGGCTGTTGTGCTTGGCGTGAGCACGGATGCCGTCAAAAAGCACAAAAAGTTTGCAGACAAGTACAAGCTCCCATTCACCTTGCTAGCAGACGAAGAGAAGACCTTGGTCAATGCCTATGGCGTTTGGGGAAAGAAAAAATTTATGGGCCGGGAATACATGGGAACAAACCGCATGTCATTTCTGATTTCGCCGGAGGGTAAGATCGCTAAAATCTATGAAAAAGTGAAGCCGAAAGAGCACGCGGCTGAGGTTTTAAGCGATCTAAATTTGATGAAAAAGTAAAAAAAATCTGTAAAAACAGCTTCTTGACACCAGGAGCTGTTTTTATGTGGATAAATGTCGGCAAATTTTACATTGAGCGTGCTAAAATATCTCTATATTAAGGAAGTAGATTTTTTCGAAAGGGATGTTTGTCCTGAAACACAAATTTTTTACACTGCTCGCGACCTTCAGTGTTTTTGCTTTTGCCTTGTTTGCCCTTTTTTCGTATCAGCAAGAGATTGCTGATTTTGTTTTTGCCGGTCGCGACGAGGTGACGGCAGCCCTGACGGGGGTGACGCTGAATAGCGGTAATGGCAATGTTGTTACGGGCAACGATGTGACGTCGCAAACTACTGCGCTCGATCCTGATATCGGTGCATATCGTTGGACGGTGAATGGGAGCGATTACATGGCATTGAATATGCCTCTCAATAGTGGTGCCACGCAAACCGATTTTAGTGGAAACGCGAATCATCTAAGTATAACGGGCGTGCCCACGCTTTCGGCCGGGAAAGTAGGAAGTGCGTATACCTTTGCAGCTGGTCAATATATGCTTGCGGCCGACTCAAACTCGCTTGATATAACCAGCCAGTTCAGTACAAGTTTTTGGTTTTTTCAGACAGATGCTACCGGCGATCAGAATGTGATTACCAAGGGTAACACGGCCACGACGACGTCAAACTATGACGTGCGTATTTTTAACGGATCCATTCGATTTCTTTGGAAGAACGGCGGGACTTATCAGCAATTCAGCACGCCAGAAACGCTTTTTTCAATTAATAGCTGGCATCATATCGTGATCACGCATGCATTCGGGACAACCGCGAATTCTGCCATCTATATCGATGGTGTTAATGCTGGCGGTTCTTGCACCTTTGGCGATTGTACGTTGTCGACTTCGGCGAACTCGGACGCGCTCGCTATCTCTGGACATGGGGCGCCACTGACCGATTATATTGGCCTACTCGATGAAATTCAGATCTATCGACGCATCCTTAGCCCCGCGCAAGCCTTACAACTCTATAATGACGGCAATGCCGGCTTTGGTGGCCCGACGATCATCCAGTCAGAAGAAACTGCCGTGGGCCAGGTTTGGGATTTGTCGATTACACCTATTACTTCGTCCGGAACGGTTGGTTCGGCGATCGAGTCGACAAACCCCGTCGTCATCGTTTCCGGCGCGCCAACCATCACCGGCAGTCTCGACAGTCCTGATGAAGGCAGTCCGATTATTTCCGCGCTGACGATTCCGGGTGGTTCAACGGCGGGGTATGGGTGGAGGGTAGACGACGCTCAGTATGCAGCTTTTAATATGCCGTTCAATTCCACTGCCACGCAAATAGATCTGAGTGGAAACAGTAACAACGGCACCGTGAGCGGAGCAACATTCCTCACCAGCGGCTGTAAGGTCGGCACTTGTTTCAGCTTTGATGGGACATCTGACAGTATCGCGATTCCCAACCACGCTACGTTAAACCCAACTAGCCAAATAAGTTTCGGCCTTTGGATGAAGCCGACGGCCAATGCTTTTGTTTACTACACAGCCTTGGTTAAACCTTTTACATAAATGCGTAAGGCCGTACCGTCGTACGTGGCAAAAACATGCGTCCATGTATTCTGTACCGCAGACCAGTTTGTCACGCTGTTGGCGTAGGCCATTGTCCCGCCCGCTTTTATGCCTGTTGCAATCTTGCCGATTGTACGGTCATGCGAAACAAAATACTGTTCGTTCCCTCCGATAGACCCGATAAAAGGTTTAACCAAGGCTGTGTAGTAAACAAAAGCATTGGCCG
>CAYHTI010000006.1:0-13937 GCA_964359515.1 uncultured Gammaproteobacteria bacterium
TCCCGATGACTAGGCTTCCGGACATCTGCCACGTCTCTCGTCGGGAATTACAGATGGGCGACTTAGTGTGCTTTCCCAACAGCAATCTGCATCTTCTTCATTGGCTTTTGCGGTTGGTACTGGCTCTCCAATTGCTCCATGATTTCTTTGACCAGGTCATGGTCGCCTCGTTCTCCTCGTTCATAGGCCTGCTCGGGCAAGGTGAGCTTGATTGGCGCGTGGGCAGGTGCTCGTTCCATTAATTCTTGCGCCTGGTCATAGTGGTTGCTGTAAATATGCAGGTGGCTGCTCAAAAAGGTGAGCTTGCCGGGTTTTACGTTTAAACGCTGGGCGAGTACGTATTGGAGCAAGGCGTGTCCGGCCACATCATGCGGCAAGCCAAGCATCATATCCGTGGAGCGCGCCATAACCGTCAGGTTTAAGCGGTCACCCATGATATTTGCCGTAAACGTGTACGGGCAGGGGACATTCAATTTTTTATTCGGGCTGCCTAAGGAGTCATCGGCCGCATCCCAATAGATGACCACGCCTTGGCGGGAGGTCGGCTCTTCCTCAAGATGCTTGATGAGTAGGCCAAGCTGGTCACGGCCGAAATGTTTGCGCCAGCGATAACCATAAGCCGCGGGGACGGTGCCGTCTTCATGCGTGAAATCCTGCCAAATCTTGGTGTATTGGCTGATGAAATCATCTGGGCGATTACTGCCCATGAGAAACCAGACAATTTCCGCGACAAAGATGCGGATGGGGATTTTCCGTAAGGAAAGGACGGGGAAACCATCTTCCGCGTCGCAACTGAAGACCATGCCGGGCATGGCGCGCGTGGAGAGTCCGGTGCGGTGGCTAAAGACTTCATTCCCTTTGTTCATGATCACGCGCAGGCTGTCTAAAAATTGCTGGTCAAAGCTCCCCATAGCATGTGTTGAATGACAATGCATGCAGTGTACCAAAGCGTGAAGTGATGGGGGACTAGGCAAGAAAGCGATTTTTCAGTTTGGTTTGGCTCATGGTGATTTTGCTGTGGATGATTCGCCGTTTAGGCGGGAAAAGGTGGGGATAGGGCTCTATGTTATACTTTAGTTCTATGCATATCCAAGATGAGTCAGAATGGGAAACCGTCGTCGATTTTACAACGATCGATGATAAGGGCGTCCCTTTAAACAAGGTACTAAAAGCGTTGCAGGAGGAATAAACAAAAACCTTATAAAAAAGGGAAGGACCAGGCCGCCGTTGCCGACGATCTGGTCCTAGTCACTAGGGGCCGTACTCGCATGTCACTACGAGCTGGTCCTGGTGGTGTTTTTCGAGAATCACTTTTGCCTTGTCCCAGGGGACGTCGGCAAAGAGGTTGCCGCCGCATTCGGTGACGGATCGGCGGTCGATCGTGACGGTGGTGATCTCTTCTTCAGGATCGGCCGTGGCGAATCGTACGACGTAGGGGGCATCCAGGCGTGCGGCGAGCGATCCGGACGCGGGCCGCACGATCACCAGGAACAGGGCGCGAAGCGGTTGAAGTCCGGGCGACAGGTAGCGATTGTCTGGCCTCATGTGACATGGCGCGGCGCTTTCAAGTACCACCAGAGTCGTTGGTTCGCCGGCCAGATGACAGGCGCTGGCGATAATGGCCGTGTCGTCTGTGGCAGGACGGATGACTCCGCCTCCACGCGCGAGGACATCCAGCTGTAGGCCTTTCGCTGCCATCACGTAGCGCTGACCATCATGGTCGAACTGAGCGATGAACAGGTCCTTGATTGGCGACGGCACGGACGAAGGCTCTTGGACGCGGCATGTCAGCTTGTCTGTCCGAAGTACCCCTTCGTAATGGCGGACGATGTACGGAGGCGCGGCGCACCGTCGATATGGATCAACCAGTGTCTGGCCGATGTAGGCGTAGTACTCGGTCAGGCGCGTCGTGTCGTCTAGGTCGGCGTAGAGGATTCCGTTCAGTTTGCGACGAATCTCACTCACGAGGTCGTCGTAGCGGAAGGAGTCATTGAATAGCCGCTGTACGTCCGCCTCAAAGGAGCTGTGCAGCGCATGCATGGCATTGTTGTACACGGCATGCAAGGCTTCATGAACCAACAGCAGTTGATTCGACTCGCGATGGAGCCGGATGGTTGGGTCAAGGAAGATCGCCTCTTCAAATCCAAAGCCTAGAAAGGCGCGGGTTCGCATACCGCCGCCTGCCGGGAGAGGCACCCGCCAGAATTCGCGGTCATTCTTCGTATAGGCCATTTCCTCCGTGAAGTACGGAAGCAACGATGGCTCGAAGTAACGCTCCAGCGTGGCGCGGGTGCCGCGCGGAATGTACAGCTCGTTTGGATCCTCTTGGAGCGTGTAAGCCGTATGCAACGGCCCGCAACCGGCGAGGGAGAGAAGGACCAAGAGAGCGAAGCAATAGTGCTTCATGATGTCCTCGGGGTGAATATTTGTTTTCAACAAAAAATAACAGATTTTTATGGTTTTGTCAATATAAAAACATCCGTCCGGCATAGGCCAAAGACGGATGTTTTTGATGATCCAGGGTTGAAATTACTGCTGCATTTCTCGTTTGATCTTGGTCAGCATTTCTTTGGCTTCATCTTTACCGCCCAAGCCGAAAGCTAAACCGCCGGCGAGCGCTAGCATGCCTATCATGCCAGTGAAGAGGGTTTGGATGAGCTCCTTGGCGATATTGAGGTGGGTGAGCGCGGCTAAGAAGGCGAAGACAATGATGGCCCATTTGGCGAGTGCCGCCAAGATGCCTGAAGCCGTGCTGATCTTGCTGGCGCTGATCGCCTTTTCTACGACTTTGTAGGTGAAGTTCCCAAGCACGAAGCCGACAAGCAAAATCACGACAGCGATGATGATATTGGGGATGAAGAAGGCCACGGTTTTCAAGAAGTCCGTGATCTGGGGCAGCTTGAGGATGTCGGCTACGGCAATGAGCACGACTACGATGACAAACCATTTCGCGAGCCAGCCGATCAGCTTGCCGAGGTTAAAATCAATACCCGAATCGGACAGGCTTTTGTCCAAGCCGGCCTTGTCGATGGCTTCATCGATTTTGGTGAACTCGACGGCGCGTCGAACGAGTTTACCCAAGCCCGATGCGGCCAGCCAGCCGATCAGCAGCACGATGATAGCCGCGATGACATTTGGCAAAAGCTGGAGCAGGCCGAGCCAAACCGTTTGGAACGAATCAAGCACCGTTGTCGCAAAGATCGCTAGATAGCTTGTCTTCATAGTAGTTAAAGTCAATTATTCTAAGGTTAGCCTATCGTTTCGCAGGCCTTTGGGCAAGCTAGGGGCCTACAGTTTGTCAATTGACAAGGTCTAGCTGGTCAAATCCAGGCCCGGAACCAGGTAGCCGGTCGACTTGATGTTTGAGCCGTCGTCATAAAGGAAGTTGGCTTGGCTCAGCGCGGTGCTTTTGGTATCGCCAAGCAATCGGACTTTCAGGGTATTGCTGGTATCCGTCGAAAACAGGGTCGTATCGAGGTCAAAATCAAAGCTGATCGTTTCATCTTCGATCAAGGTGATGGGTGTTCCGAGTTGATAGACCAGTAAACCATAATCATTAGATCCTGTTTGCAGGCCGGCCGGCGTATCGTCGAAATTTCCCGCTGAAAAGTCATAAATTTTTAGGGTCACGCTTTGCGCATTGATGCGTCCGCGGTCATCGATTTCAGCGGCATGGGTATAGAGGCTGCTGCTTTCATTGGCAAAGGTGTCGGCGAACCGCTCAAAGAAATCATTATCATCGCCAGTGACATTGATGTCTGACGTATCAATGCGAAATGTCAGCTGATTGAGTTTAACTGGACCTTCCTTGGCTGTGACCGTAAATGTCAGCACGGCTTTATGGGCATAGCGCTCAACGCTGCCGGTCGGCGACGCGGCATGTGCGCTGAATTGCGGATAGGATTGTCTAAACAATGTTAAGGGACTGCTGGAGGTGGCATTGGTCAGGCGCGCGCTGTCGGCGAAATGGTCGTCCGTATATTGCATCTTGCTGTAAACGCTGTCAGCGGAGAAGTAGTCGGGATGTAATTTTAGCTGCAGTCGGCTGCCGCTAAAAACGTCGATCTGCGACGAAGGGCGTACCGTGACTGGAATCGTCACCGATCCCCCCTTGGGCACGAAAATGGCGAGGTTAATGAAACGGAATATATTATTGTCCGTGCTGTTATGGCTATCAATTTCGGTTGTCCCGTCTTCTTTTTTATAGGTAAGCAGCAGTTCGTTTGCGACCAATGCTGCCGTTCCTTCCGAAGTGGTAGTTAAACTCAAGGCTGTGACTGTGAACGGCTCGCCGGTGGAGGTAAAGACAAGCGAAAATGGTGAAAATTCAATGCCGAGTGGGCGTACGCCGTCGCCACTGCTTGAGGTCGTTGTCAGCTTCATGGATCCAAAATCACGCACGGTAGCGATCACGTTTGGCGTCCGGTCGCCGTTGGTGGCGGTCGCGGGCGATATCGTCAGGCCGCTGGACGATGGCGCGGTGGCAACTAGGTCCGTGCTTGGGGTGAGGCTGGCGGACAGCCGGACACCGGACGGTGCCGTATTCACACTTGCGACGAGCTCAATATCCATTTTTTTGCCTGCTTCAACCGCGAGATTAACGTTGAATTGCGCCACGCCGTCGCCGGGCAGGGAAAACAGGCTCGCCAGAGTCTTGCCCGATGCCAAATCGCGCAAAGACATGCCTGAAATGACTTGCGAGGCTGTCCATTGCGTCGGATCATCTAAGTCAACGCCCTGGTCAAAATCCTTGTCTGTCCCACCGGCATCAATATAAAGGCGCAGTCTGATACGGGTGACGTTTACCGCATGTTTGGCGTCGCCAGTGAGCGTGAAAGCATAAAGGCGCGCGGAGCCATCGCCTTTGACTATGGTCAAGGCGGTGCCCCCTGTAGAATTTGTCGCGGCGGAAAGCGTGGCTGCGCTTGGGGCAGGTACGGTTGGGTCACCTGGCTCGGGCGAAGGCGACGGTTCGCCGTTAGTTTCATCTGGATCTGGCGCGGGAGCACCCGTTCCTGGTTGGTGCGGATAGCTTAAAACTAGGTCCGCTTCAGCCAGCGGTGGGGCCGTTGGGTAAGCGTATTGTTGGCGCAGTACCGCGAGGGCGAATTCCGGCTGCAGCCCATACAGCGCTAATTGCGTGTCCGTAACACCGCGCGCCCGTAATTCACCGTCCACCAGCTGCAGGACATAATACGTTTTTTCCGTGTCCGTATAGCGGAAAAGCGTGCCTTCTGGATGTGCACTGGCGTCGAGCTCACTGCCGATTCGATAATCCGTGAAATAGGCGTCTGGCAAATCATCCACGCGCTTTGACCAGTCGGAGCCGTATAATAATGCAGCGGCACTCTCCGTGGCTAAGGAGTATAAATTGCCGCCGCTGCCGACGGCATAGACTTTCGGGTCAGTCGTAATTTTTACTAGCCGCGTGCCCGAATGGTATTTCACATTGCCGCCAATCGGATAGGTCGCCATTTGCGCATCGGAAACCGTGACGACGCCTGAAAAATCCGCGTACCAAGTTTTAAAAATTTTTTCGTTGGGAAAAACATAGCGTTTATTATCCGTCCCGAGATAATAGACCGCCTGCCCGCTCGCTTTGATGAGGATATTATTCGTCGACGCGGCTAATGACGCTGCTGCCAAGCCGGCAACGGCCGCAACTAGCACGGCCAAAAGGACTTTGTGTTTCATAACACTCTTTATAGGCTGATCCAGCTTTCGTTGATTTGCGCATTTGCCGTTGCAGGATGCAGGGCGGCGATTTTATTGCTCATATTCCAGGCTAAGGCGAGCAAGGCGAGCGAAATCAAGCTGATGGCGATGATGATGCGTAGGCGGTGGTCCATATATATACGTGTCATCCCCGCGGAGGCGGGGATCCCCTGCTAAGATCGTGAACGTGTTGAGTACGGAATTCCCCCGCACGCTAGAGGCTGCGGGGGAATGACATGGGTTAAGAAGTTTTCGTAAGCCAATCATACCCAATGGCGCCAGCGGCTACGGAAACGTTGAGGCTTTCCTTCATGCCGGCCATGGGTAAGTGTACCACTTCATCGCATTGGGACAGAATACGCGCAGAAAGGCCCCGTTCTTCATTGCCTAATAGTAAGGCGGTTTGCTTGCCAGGATGCCATTTTCGCACGTCTATGCTTGATTCAGTTTTTTCAACGCCGACAATGCGGAAACCCTGGGACTTGAGATCGGTGATGAGGCCGGACATGCTGGGGACTTTTTTCCACGGTACGCGTTTTTCTGCGCCGAGCGCGGTTTTAGCGACCTTGCTTTGCAATGGCGTTCCCGTAAAGCCGCCCAAATAGATAGCCTCGGCTCCCAGGGCATCGGCCGTGCGAAAGATCGATCCGACATTAAATAAACTGCGCAAGCTGACAAGGACGATGACCAGTCTAGGCATAGTTAAGCGGATGATTTCATCGCGAAGCGGTTATAATGCGCCTGCACGCGGGGGTGTATGACCAGCACGAGCAGGAGGGAGATCAAAGCCCAGGCAAGTGAAATGTACAGCGCTATAAAGCCGTTATAGTCGTAGGGGAAGACAGAATAATCCCATAGCATGCGCCCGGTCAAGGCGAGGCCAACATTGCCGCCAACATATTCCACGCCCGTCGCGATCGATCCATAAACCAAGGCCTGTAGCAACAAACTGCGTTTGTGAATTTGTTTCCCCACCACCAAGATACAAAGCGCAGCGCAGCCGTAAATGATACCGAAGAAGGGAATCAAAGTACCGCTGGCATACTGGCCGACCATCGCAGAGCGAAAGGCTGTATCAATCGCCCATCCCAAAAAGGAGTAGACGACAAAGTAGGTGAGATAGCGTAAGGCCATAGTCGAACCGATTATTCTTTTGCCAAGGCGAAAAGTATTGCGTATCATATCACGCATAATGATTGAGAACTATTTTATGCGAAAGGGCTTTGCCGCGGCCACCATCTTGCTCAGCTTGGCTTTGGCCGGTTTTGGCTGTGCCGGTACACCGACCGTCGATGTGATCAAGGAGATGAAAGCAGCCATGCTAGATGTTTCCAGCGCGTCATATGTGGTAACGATCGAAGGCGATGGCGATTTGGTGGACGTACCATCATCCACGCCGTCCAGCGAAGCCAGGACCGGCGGGCAAGCCGCGCCTATTGAAAAGCCGGACACGATTCGTTTGGAGTTATCAGGACAAACCGCGCGCGGGCAGTCTAGCGTGGCCAATGTCGGCGGCCGTTTTAGCGCTTCTACCACGGGCGAACAAGCTTTTTCGGTCGGCGGTGAATTCCGCATGGTTAATGGATTGCGCTATGTCCGGCTGAGCGAGGTGCCAACGGTGCCTGGCTTTAACACGGCCGCGCTGAAAAATGTATGGATTCAAATGGCCGGCGATATGACGGACCTGTTGGGAGAACAAGCCGCACCAGACGCGCTGACCGAAGAGCAAATCAAGAAATTCGAAAAGCTGTTTTTGGATACTGATTTGTTTTCCGAAGTCACCAAGGTTGGCGAGGAGGTAGTACGCGGCCAGTCTACGAATATGTACCAAGTTATCTTGGATGCAGAGGCGATCGCTGGCATGGCCGAACAAGCCGCGCTCATTCAAGCCAAGACCTTCTCTGCCGAAGACAAGCAGGATGTACTGGACGCGGTCGCCCAATTAAACATGGTTCCCGGCAAGTTATGGATTGGCGCGTCTGACGACTTGTTGTACCGAACACAATTCACCATGAAAAAGGAAGGCGAAAGCGGACAAGGCACCGTGACGGTCGAATTGTACGATTTCAACAAACCTGTCGAGGCTATTTCCGCTCCCGAAGGCGCCAAAAGTTTGGAAAGCGTGATTGGGTCCATGTTCGGTTTCGGCATGGTCAAACCTTCGCCGTCCGCAACGCAGGGGTTACCAGGCTTTGACCCGTCTACTGTGCCTGGCTTGACGCCGGAGATGCTAAAACAGCTGCAGAACTTCCAGCAGTAAAGCGATTAAGCGCAATCAAAAACTCCCTCATCATTTGGCGCGGGAGTTTTTGTATCGGCCTATAATTTATTGGAAATGTCGCAAGCTAGTTCGCATTGTCCTTGTACGCAGCTCCAACTGCCTGCCGCGCAAAAGGAAGTGTCAATGGCATTGCCCTGACAATCTTGCGAAGTTGCACAGGTGGCGATCGGTCCTGTGGCACAGGCTTTTAGTGTGCAAGCCACTTCGCCATTTTCCGAACAGCCGCAGCTATTGCAATTGTCGACAGAAGGGAAGCTCTCTCCGACTTGATACGTCTTCTGGTTATAGGAACATGTCACGGCAGCCTCGCGGTTGGTGAAGGGTAAGTAGGTGCAACCGGCGAGCGGAATGATGGCGAAAATCAGTAAGAAAAAACGATAGGACATAGCAAGAGTGTTAACAGTGCGTCTAGTATAGCAGATCGCTTTGACGGGCTGGCCAGGTTTTGCTAAGTTTGGCGCAAAGACTATGCAGTATTTCGCGCGACTCATTCCCTTTTTTCTCTTGCTCGCCATCGTTTTCGGTGGGGTTTCTTGCCGTCCAAACGAGAATGGCAATCCGGCTGCTGATAAAACAGGTTCATCGCGCCCGCTGACACTTTATGGCAGCGAAGAAAAGGACGGCTACGCGGAAAACGTCGCCATTAAATTGGAGGATTTAAATATCCATGCGGCCAAGATCAAAGAGTTCCGCGCAACCATTGCGCTTAATGAGCAAAAAACGTTTGACGAGGCCTTGGCCGAGCTTGAAAAACGACTAATGGAGTTCGATACTGCTTTTGAGGCGTTCAAGCAATCGCCGCTTGAATCATTTTTGCCTGAGCGCGAAAAGTTGAATAGCAAGCTCGTTGAAGCGGAGAATGCTTTCATCAAAATCATCACCGATTACAAGATCGAATTTTAATCGCCTTATTGGATCAGGGGCAAGATACTTGAATAGCTGTCAGTCCACAGCCGTGACGGAATCACACCGCTCGCGGCTGTTTCAATGGCGTTCAATCGTTCTTCATCGCGGCTTATCAATACCCAAGTGCTGCCGCTTTCAACTCCTGACGCGTCAGAACGGACAAAACGTAGTGGCATCGATAGCGCTTCGCTTGCTGCGGCAATAACTGGCTGCAAGTCCAAGTGACGGTTGGAAATATGCACGGCCAGCACGCCATTTTCCTTGAGGTGGCGCATATATTGCTGAAAGGCTTCAATCGTCAATAAATGCGTGGGGATGGCGTCGCTAGTAAAGGCGTCAATGGCCAAAACATCGAAGGCTAGTGGTTCGCTGCGTTCAAGAGTCAGGCGTGCATCGCCAAGTTCAATGGTAATTTCAGCCTGGCTGTCAGCGAGGTAGGTAAATTGTTCGCTGGCGATGCTAATGACATCGGCATCAATCTCAAAAAAAGCTAAGCGGTCGTTTTCATCACCATAGACAGCTGTATTGCCCGTTCCTAAACCAACAACGCCAAGGTGGAGTTTGTCTTCGGGCGAATAGGTGGCCATGACCTTGCCGAGCCCGCTGCTGCTGCCGTAGTAACTAGTAGCCAAATGTTTTTTGTCCTCGGCAAGAAATTGGACGCCATGCAAGGTGCTGCCATTGAGCAGCTCGCGGCGATGCAATTCGGTTCCCGCGTCATGTTCCTTTACGCGCAGGGTGCCATAAAGGTTGCGGCGGACTAAGGTCGCGTCCACATAAAATTTTTGAACGGAAGCTTGTTGTACAGCCGCCATACCAATGACCACGCAGAGCGCGGAAAATGTGGTCAGCGGTTTTTTGCGGAAATAGTACAAGCTTTCCTTGCGGAAAATGGTCACGGAAAGCGCGACTAGCAGAGCTAATAGCTCCACGATCGGCAATTCCCAGTAGCCAGAGAAAAGGTAGGGCGCGGCAATCGCGACAAAGACGCCGCCCAGCGCTCCGCCCAAGGCAAGTGCGAGATAAAAGATGGTCAGCCGGTCAGCCGCTGGTTTTGTTTTGGCCAATTCGCCATGGCAAAGCATGCAGCCGCAGAACAAGAGCACCAAATAGGTGATGAGTATACCGATGGTGGGCAAGCGCGCGCCGCTCGCTTGCGTGGCCAGTACACCAAACAATAGGAAGGCGTATAAACCGGCCATCATGTTGCGCTCATACCAAATATCGTCGCCGAACACGAGCATGAAGGTCAGCAAGTAGACCGCCAGCGGCAGGATCCACAGAAATGGTGTGGGTGCGATATCAAGCGTGAGTTGGTTTGTCACAGCAAGAGAAAACGCGCTACCGACAAAGGAAAGAAAGACCCAGCGCAGCAAGTGAAACCAGCGCGGACGAGGAGAAACAGGTTGCGGCTCCTGTGGCGTGGCGTCTTGTCGCAACAGGGTGCGCGCCACGCCAGTGAGAGTGAGCAGGAAAGCTAGAAAAAGCGTGGTCCAAATCCAACTTTGCCAAGACAGAGCGAAGAGCGGCTGCATCACCAATGGATAGGCGAAGAGGGCGAGCAAAGATGCCGCGTTGGAAACGGCATAAAGCTTGTAAGGCGATTTTTGCGTCGAAAGTCGCGCTTGCCAGGCTTGCAAAAGCGGCGCGGTGCTTGAAAGCAGAAAATATGGCAAGCCAATGGACAAGGTTAAAACGAGCAGCATCTGCCAAGCTGGGTTTTGGCCAGCAAAAGGCTTGAGGTCCGCGTCAGGAAGGATTGGGAGGAAGAACAGCGCGGCGATAATGAACAGCGCGTGGATAATGAGCTGATTTCGCGTCGAAGTTTTCGTCAGGAGGTGGGCGTATGCATAACCCAAGAGCAGCATAGTCTGAAAAAAGACCATGGCCGTCGCCCAGACCGCAATGCCGCCACCAAACCAGGGGAGCAAGGCTTGGCTGATGAGCGGTTGAACCAAGAACAGCAGGAACGAGGAAAGAAATACGGCGAGCGGCACGGGACGAAAGATATTTTTCACAGGTATAAAAAAAGGCTTGTACTCATAAGTAAAGCCGATTTTTATGCTTCTGGGAATTAAGCCTGAACTTTGTTGGCTTTTTCACCCAGTTTGAGCAGCTGGCCGCAAGCGGCGGCAATGTCATCGCCCATGGTTTTGCGGATCGTGCAGGTTACTCCATGCGCCTCCAGCGTTTCCTTGAAATCAGCAATGACAGGGTCAAGGCTGCGTTTGAAAGGATTGTCGGTTAGGTTGTAGTGGATCAAATTCACTTTGACGAGCCCGACTTTGTTTACAAATTTATAAAGAGCCTGGGCATGGTGCGCTGTATCATTGATTTCGCGCAACATGACATACTCAAAAGTGAGGTGGTGTTTGTTATTGCCGAATTTCGCGAGGTAGCGTTTGCCCCAGTCTTGGAGTTTTTCTAAGAAACCGTCATAGGAAGTCGGTACGATTTCTTTGCGGGTGGATGGTTCGGCGCTATGCACGGAAACAGCCAGGCGTACATGTGGCCATTCTTTGTCTTCAAGTAATTTGTCGAGCATGGGCAGCATGCCGACAGTGGAGACCGTAATATGCGTGCGGCCGATGTCTGTAAACTTTAGCCATTGGTTCATGGTGTCTTTGACGGCATCATAGTTGGCTAACGGCTCGCCCATGCCCATGAAAACGACATTTGAAATACGCGCTGGAACATTTGGTTCGGCTTCCGTGTGTTTGGGTTTGTTTTCAGCAATAAAGTAATTCCAAAACCGGTACTGGTCTACGATTTCGTCGGCCGTGAGGTTGCGCTTCAGTCCCATGCGACCGGTCGCGCAAAAACCGCAACGCTGCGCGCAACCAACTTGGGAAGAAACGCAAATTGTCCACTGCCCGCGAGCATTGGCCATAAGTACGGTCTCGATTTTTTCACCGTCCGTCAGCGTGAGCACGGCTTTGAACGTGTCGCCACTTTTGCTGGAAAGAAGCTTGGCTTCCGTGTAGCTGACAAAAGGAATGCCTTGGATCTGCTCGCGCATGGTTTTTGAAAGCGTGGTAATGCCCGTCCAATCCGTAATTTGTGCCTGAAAAAAAGCACGCATAATCTGTTCCCAGCGGAAGCGTGGTTCAGCAGGGAAGAGGCTTTGGAATTGTTCGGCGCGTGTTTTAGGCATGTTCATAGATGACTAATTGTGCTTGTTTTTTTGAAAAATGTCAATTTTATGCTGGTTTATAGCCTATTTTATGCTACCAATTTAGCTAATTTTAGCCATTTATTATGTTGACAAAATCATGAAAAAATGATATTATATTACGTTACAATGAACTTTGACAATTTGGCCTTAAGCAAATGAGCCAGCTCTCGTTTTTTTAGGGTCGTCATCAAGCAGGAAACTTGATGCTCGTACATGGAGGGTCGATGTTCCCTGTCGTCATGATTTCGCTCTTTTGGACGACGTACGTCGTTCTCTTCCTTGGGTCCATCTTCTTTACGGTCAAGACCGTGAGGAAGTGGTACCACAGGAATCCAGAGGCGTTTCGCGACATCGTGACCGTCGCGACGTGCGGGGTAGTGATCGGAGGTCTCGGCCTGATCACGCTTCATTCGTTCATAGTCAGCTAGCAGCTCTCCCGCGGAGACCAAACAGCAGCGAGGTGGTCCTCGTAAAAAACCCGTCTCGGCCGCAAGGCTGAGGTAACCATGAATCCGTCGCTCGCAAAGCGTAAGGATTCATGGCTCAACTGGTTGCTTGATTCGCCTCGGATCGAGAACCTGAGAGACACAAGGAGGTCCACATGTTTCTGGACGATTCGCCCGCGCCCAATGACCAGACCGACTCCGTCCTCGTGATAGAGGATGGGGACCACGACATCGAGGAGATCCTCGAGATGGCGGCTTCCGCTTCGTTCGAAGACGACGACGGTGACACGATCTACATGGTCGTCTTCGCTGAGGAGCCCGGCCGCGTCTGGGACATGACCGAGCGCGTCTTGCGAGACGAGATCCGCAAGCGCGCCAGCACTGCTGTCGGTAAGTAAGAGGGTCCGACCCTACACGAGGGGGATCTCGCCAATCATTCGTCCAGCGCCTGCGCGTCTTTCACAATGCGTGGCGCTGGTCTCAACTGAGGCCTTGAACGGTTCGAGGCTTCTGAGAGACAAAAGGGAGACCACATGTTCGCGACGATCATCAGCGCGTTGTTCTGGTACGTCCTTGCTTTCATCTTCGCCGGCCTCGAGGTCGAGGCGGAGGGCAAGTACGGGTGGGCGGAGAAGATGCCTACCTGGTACCGGACGCGCGGCATCGTCGCGCGCCTGTACGGCCTCGCCATGGCGGGTAAGCCCCTGACCGGGTATCACTCGTTCATGTTCTTCCTGCCGCTGCTCGTCTTTCACGCCCCATTCTTCATGGGGGTGGATTGGACGGCGGCCAAGGAGCTGGTCAGCCTAGCGATGTACTTCGCCTGGTGCCCGCTCTGGGACTTCCTCTGGTTCGTCCTCAACCCGGCCTACGGGTGGGCGAACTTCAGCAAGGCCAAGGTCTGGTGGCATGCCCGCGATAAGTGGCTGCTGGGGTTTCCCCTCGGCTACTACGTCGCCTGGGCCGTGTCGACCGGCCTCGCCTTCGCCGCCTCGCACCTGGCGCAGGATAGGCAGATCATGCACAACCATGTCATGATGCTCGCCCTCTTCGTCATCTGCACGGGCGTGACCATCATCTTCTCGCCGCTGTATCATCGGTGGTACAACGGCATGCGTCAGCGCGACGATCGCGATGATGCTGGGATCAAGCACAGCTGATCGTCGTCACCGATCCGAGGCCGTGACCTCGCAAAAACACGACCGTGAACTGGCTGCTGCAAAGCGCTGGTTCACGCGGTTCTCAGATTGCTTGATCAAGTGTGATTGAGCTATGTGAGAACTTTTTTTTGTTTTAGTTGGTGTGCAAAGAGATTTTTGATTTTGTTAGTACTTTTTTCTCGCAAAAATGTTTTCTTTTGTCACTTTTGTCGCCCAAAAGTAACCAAAATGCGCTGGGGTTCTAGAGCTCCTTG
>CAYHTI010000007.1:0-13786 GCA_964359515.1 uncultured Gammaproteobacteria bacterium
CAGGTGACGGTGCAGCGAGACGGTAGGCAGCAGCGCATTGCGGCGCATGAATTGGTGCCTGGCGATATTTTAGTTATCGAGGCTGGCGATAAGATTGGAGCGGATGCGCGACTGCTGGAAGCAAACCGTCTCCAAACATCGGAGGCCAGCCTGACCGGTGAGGCCTCGGCTGTCGAAAAAAATACTGAAGCATTGGACCAGGAGGCCTCGCTTGGCGACCGACGCAATTTAGTGTTCATGGGAACAACCCTCCTGCGAGGCAATGGGCGAGCCGTCGTGGTGCAAACAGGATTAAGCACGGAAATTGGTAAAATCGCTACCTTGGTGAAGGTCACACAGGAAGAGAGAACGCCTCTACAAACACAAATGATCCGCTTGTCACGGCTTTTAACGGTATTAGTGGTGGCGACGGCGCTTGGCTTAACTTTGATTGGCCTGTGGAGGGGCATCGCACCGGCCGAGCTCCTGGTTATCGTCGCTGCCATTGCCGTGGCCGCGGTGCCAGAAGGATTGCTGATTTCCTTAACCGTCGTCCTGGTAATCGGCATGCAGCGCATCTTAAGGCAGAGGGGGCTGGTACGCCGGCTTGTCGCGGCGGAAACCCTCGGTTCAGTAACAGTTGTGTGTTCAGATAAAACTGGCACCCTGACAAAGGGGGAAATGCAAGTCGCCCGCATTGTGGTGGAAGGGGAGGAGCATGATAACCACGATGAAGCTAAAAACCGGGGAAATATTGCCTATGAAGAGCAGCATTTGTTCGTGCTCAAGGCCGCGGCCCTTTGCAATAACGCCTATATCAAGAATCCAAAAGACGCCATGCATGCTTGGGAAATTGTTGGCGACCAGACGGACGCCGCATTATTTATGGCCGCGGTACAGGCGGGTTTTGATCGAGACAAGCTCAACGAAGAATTCATCCGCCTTGATGAGATTCCGTTCAACGAGACCTATAAGTTCATGGCCACCTTGCATCACGCCAATGAGCGGGAGCATTTTGTCTTTGCAAAAGGGGCGCCCGAATCGATTTTGCCGATGTGTTCGCATATCGTGCGCGAAGGCCGTCACCAGAAAGCCTCAGAGCAGCTGCGCGGTCGCTTGGAAGAAGAGTATAAGCTTTTGACATCGCAAGGGTTGCGTGTCCTTGCCGTGGCTTTCCGCGCCGCAGCGAACACCACTGAATCGTTTAACGATTTGGTTGACGATCGGGAAAACCCCAGCCTACCGGGGTTAATTTTTCTCGGCTGGGTGGGATTAAAAGATCCGGTACGCGCGGAAATAAAGGAAGTCTTTGCCACGATGCGCGCGGCTGGGGTGCGGCCGGTCATTGTCCCGGTGATCATCCTTTCACCGTGCGCGTGGTGGCGCGGGAAGTCGGTTGGGAAGTCGGGCCCGATCGTATCATGACTGGATTGACGCTTGATACCTTAAGCGATGAAGAGCTCCAGCAGCGGATTCGCTCCATCGACATTTTTGCCCGGGTGGAACCGAGGCATAAAGTGCGGATTGTCCAGGCTTTCCGCGCGCAAGGCGAGGTGGTGGCCATGCTCGGGGACGGCGTCAACGACGCTCCAGCTCTAAAAGCCGCTGATATCGGCGTGGCCGTGAATTCGGGGACGGATATAGCCAAGGAAACGGCCGATTTGCTCTTATTAGAAAACCACTTTGGCGTGATTACGGCGGCGATCCGCGAAGGGCGTGTCATTTTTGACAATATCCGCCGCATTTTCCTATTTTTGGTGTCGGATAGTTTTGCCGAGGTGTTGGTGATCGCCTTTGCTTTAATTTTGCAATTGCCGATGCCGTTAACGGCCGTTCAGATTTTGTGGATGAACCTTGTTTCAGATACATTCCCTAACTTAGCGTTGACGCTTGAGAAGGCTTCAGACGGCGTGATGCGGCGCAAGCCGAGAAAGAAAGGGGCGCCTATTGTAAATCGCGTGGTGGGGACGCTTGTCGTCGTCACAACTCTTGCCGCAAGCATTGGGGCCTTTGCTCTTTATTACTATATCCTCAAGACCACGGGTGACTTGGTCCGCGCCCGCACCGTGGTGTTCGTCATGACGGCCTTGGATTCCATGTTTTACGTTATCAGCATCCGCCACCTGCATAAGCCGTTGTGGCGTATGCCTTTTTTTTCGAACCCGACGCTCTTTGCCGCAATCCTCTTATCCGTCAGCTTGCAAGTCATTGTCGTATACGTCCCGTTTTTACAGCCGATTTTCAGCACCTCGTCTCTCGGCTGGTTTGATTGGTTGCTGATTATCGCGACGGGCTTGCTGCAAATTGCAGCGATCGAGGCAGTCAAGGCGCGCTTTATGGGTCGTGGAGAAATTGAGGAAGAGGTATAATGACCGAAATCAGAAATAAAAAGATATGTCCGAGATGCACAAGCTGCCGCAATTTAGCGCTATTTTCCCGCCGCAGACCGCCGGCAGCGGCATGATTACCGATATTCCCGTATTTCGCAGCAACGCGAAAATCCGCGATGTGCGTGCGGTGCTATTCGAACATGCGCGCGAATATGATTCGGTGAACTATACGTATGTCATAGACGATGATTGGGTGTTGGCTGGAGTGGTATCCGTAAAAGAGTTGCTGCAGTCTAAGCCGGCACAGAATTTATCATCGGTGATGTCTAAGCATTTGGTGACAGCCAACCCCTTGGATAGCGTGCCGCATGTCGCCTCGCTTGCATTGCAGCATAATTTAAAAATGATTCCTATTGTTGACCACGACCACCGGCTTGTCGGGGCCTTCAGTTCCAATGAGCTTTTGGAAATTCTCAATAAAGAGTTTAGCGATGACTTACTGCGTCTCTCTGGTGTCAGCGTCCCCGCAACACACCACCACTTCAGAAGCTTGCATATTGTTTGGGGGAGGCTGCCCTGGATGCTGCTGGGCATGTTCGGGGGGCTCTTGACCGGTTCCGTGATAGCCATGTTTACGACGGAGATTCGAACCGTGGTCCTGTTGGCCGTGTTTATCCCAGTGATCATGAGCAGTGGTGCTACCAGTGCTAACCAGTCAGCCATGATTTTTATCCGCAACCTTTTGCACGCGGACATTAAGAACCGCACGCAATATGTGATAAATGAAACCAAGGTCGCTTTTCTGCTGGGCGGCATCGTGTCGCTCTTGTTGTTTGTGGTTATTTCTTTGTTGCTTCAGGAAATTGTTTTAGCGGCGGCGGTCAGTGTATCATTATTCTTGACGGTGATTGCGGGAGCACTTATCGGGGTTTTTACGCCCATGCTTTTATACCGCTATAAGTTTGACCCGTCCATTGGTGCTGGCCCCTTCCTGACGATTATTAAAGACCTGGTAGCCATGACCATTTACTTGTCAGTAGCAACATCGTTGCTTTTTTATTTCAATTGACGTATGGCGAGTAAACGACCAAAACCCGTGGTGTTAGTTTCCTTGGATGGATGGGGCGTCAGTCCAATCCGCGAGGGAAACGCTATTGAATTGGCAGAAACAAGGAACATGAAAGACCTCATGCGCCATTATCCCTTTGTCATGGTTGAGGCTTCAGGTATTGCGGTGGGATTGCCTTGGGGTGAGGTTGGAAATTCAGAAGTCGGTCATTTGAATTTGGGTGCGGGACAGGTCGTGTACCAGAATTTGCCGCGCATCCAGTTGGCGATTCAGGATAAATCATTTTTTAGCAATGAAAAGCTGATCGGTGCAATTGAGCATGCTCATAAGAATGGCAGCAGCCTTCATCTCGTCGGTATCGCTTCAAACGGCGGCGTACACGGGCATATTGAGCATTTGCACGCCTTGCTAAAACTTTGCAAAGAGCAAAAATTCAAGAAACAAGTGTATATCCACTGTATCACGGATGGTCGCGATACTCCGCCTGCCGTGGCTGCAAACTTCATTGAGGAGCTGCTGGAGGTCATCAAGGCAAATAAAGTAGGGGAGATCGCCACCCTTGTCGGCCGTTATTACGCGATGGATCGTAACAATTCCTGGGATCGCACCAAACTGGCCTATGATTTATTTACCCAGGGGCTTGGTCTGCAATTTAAGGACCCCTTGGAAGCGATTAAGGAAATATACCAGCGCGGCATGACCGACGAGCAACTCGCCCCGACCGTGATCGTGGATAAAAAGGGACAGCCGCTGACAATCATCAAGGAAAACGATGCTGTTATTTTTTGGAATTACCGCCCGGACCGAGCGCGTCAGCTGACGCAAGCGTTCGTTGTCGACGCTTTTAAGGGGTTTGAACGAAAAAAAATCCCCAATCTCAAGTTCGTGACCATGATGGAACATGAGGCCGGTTTACCCGTCGATGTGGTTTTCGAGCCCCAGTTTATTAAGGAACCGGTGGGCAAGATCGTGGCTGAGGCCGGTCTGAAGCAGCTGCGTCTCGCTGAAACGGAAAAGTACGCGCATGTGACCTATTTTTTTAATGGCGGGGCGGAAGAACCCTTCAAGAACGAGGATCGCGTCTTGATCCCATCGCCAAACGTGGCGACCTATGATTTAAAGCCGGAAATGTCTGCGCCGCAAATCGCTGAACGCGCGGCCAAGGAGATCAAATCAGGGAAATATGATTTTATCTTGATAAATTTTGCCAATGCCGATATGGTCGGGCATACGGGCATCCTTGATGCGGCCATTAAGGGCGTGGAAGCGGTAGACGAAGCCGTCGGCAAAGTCGCTAAAGCTACCGTGGATGCTGGCGGGGTAATGGTTATCACTGCCGACCATGGCAATGCCGAGCAAAAAGTAGACCCGCTGAAGGGTACGGTGACCAAGGAGCATACGACCTCAGTCGTCCCAATGATCGTCATTGACCCGTCGCGCGCCAGGGAGCTGGATGAGGCCTCTTTTGAGGTGCTAAGGATGCAAATCAACCCTGTCGGCATCTTGGCCGATGTTGGACCATCCATACTTGCCTTATTGGAACTTGAGCCGTCAAAAGAAATGACCGGGAGAAGCCTGTTAAATGATCTGATGTGATCAAAAAAATCCTTCCTAAAAATTTTAAGCGCTATTACCACCTCTTGTGGTCTGTTTTTGCTTTGTTGAAGTACGGCAATGCTTCAAAAAAGCTGGTTGTCATTGGTGTAACTGGCACTGATGGCAAGACCACGACCACTACGCTTATTCATAGCATTTTGAAGCAAGCGGGGAAGAAGGTCGCCATGGTAAATGGCTTGCGCTTTGTTTTGCCTTCTAAGGAGTGGAAAAATCACAGCGACAACTCAACCCCCGGTAAAGGTGTGATTCATGCATTCTTACGACAAGCCGCGGACGAAGGGTGCGAGTTCGCCGTTGTTGAAGTTACTTCTTGGGGCTTGGACCAATTCCGCCTCTTCGGCATCGCTTTTGATGTGGCGGTCATTACCAATTTGACTTACGAGCACCTGGATTTGCACGGGTCAATGCAGGCTTATAAACGGGCGAAAGGGCGGCTGTTTTCTCTGCTGTCTTCAGTTCGCAAGGGTGGGCAAGCCAAAATTGCAGTCGTAAATGCCGACGATCCGGCCGTTACATACTACGCGTCGTATAAGGCAGATAAGGTTCTACGTTACGGCCTTAAAAACAAGGCGGACTTATCGGCGAGCGATGTGCGCGGTAGTGGTGCCTTGGCTTTTACGCTGCAGTTACCAGGGACGAGTATTCCGGTATCAATGCAGTTAAAGGGCGAATTTAATGTTTATAATGCCTTGGCTGCGGCCTCGGCTGGGATGGCTCTTGGCATTGATGCGCCGACCATAGCCGAGGGACTTTCTGTTGTCCCCGCGGTGCCCGGGCGCATGGAGTTTATAGATCTGGGACAACCTTTTCAGGTTGTCGTGGATTTTGCCCATACTCCAAACGGCTTTCGCGCCTTGTTTACGGCCGCCCGTCGAATTGTGGGGGATAAGCACCGTGTGATAGCCGTCTACGGTGCGACCGGTGGACGTGATCCTGGGCGTCGTCCCATGGTCGGCGAGGTCGCGGCAGAACTCATTGATTTCAGCGTATTAACCTCTGAAGATCCCAGAAATGAGGATCCAGAGTTGATCGCAAAAGCCATAGAAAAAGGCCTGAACAACAAAGGTGCTCAGTGTGGTAAAGACTACGTGTTCATTAAGGATAGGCGCGAGGCAATTTTGTATGCGGTTAAATTAGCGCAACCTGGGGACGCCGTCTTATTGTGCAGTATGGGCGATTATGATGTGATGTACGTTGGTGACGGCAAAATTCCGTGGTCTGATCGCGAAGAGGCTAAGCGAGCCATCAAGGCCGTTCTTGGCTCATAAAAGGAGTTCCTATGGCTGAATTAAAGCGATTTCCATCCATGGATCAGCAGGGCAAATCGGCTTTGCTGACCATTGCCTCCGGTCCGGTCATCATCCGTGACGGCAAGGTGTTGCTCGACAAGCACGGCGACGACCCGTTTTGGAAGTTTCCGGGCGGAAAAGTTCGTGACGACGAGTCCTTGCAGCAGGCGGCGATTAGGGAAGTTGACGAGGAATTGGGGCTTACAGTCGAGCTCCATGGTGAGCCTATTGCCTTGACCTTTCAGCGCGAGCGCGAGGGTGTTGTCGAAATTGTTGTCTTGTTTCATTATCATGCCACCACGAGCGGCGAACCCCTGAAACAGCGAGACGTTCGCGAATTTGCCTGGCATGATATCAAGGCGCTTCCAGACGATTGCGCGCCCAATGTTAAGCCAGTCGTCGACGCTTTTCGCCAGCGACTAGGAATCTAGTCCAGGCGAAAGGCCTTTTTAAAATTCTTATGATCAGTCTTTTGTGGGTACTGCTCAATCTTGCTCTTTCTGTACTTTTTGTTTCGCTGGCAATGCGGTATTGGGTCAGACTGAATGATTGGTTTACGCTAGACTACAGCTTGTTACATAAGGATTTGAAGCGGTTGAAAGGAGATGTCCATTATCCGTGGGAATACGCTTTTACTCGCTATCTCATTGGCGTCGTTTTGCTGTACCTTCTTTTCCCTTTGGCAAATCTGACTTCTTTTTCCTTGCTATTTTGGATCCCATCCGTGATCGCGATTCACATCATTGCGGCTTACCCGGCCGCCTTGTTTTGGCATCTGACGAGCGATCGAATTTATCGCAAGCATCAGTCAACGGAACCTAATCCCGAAAAGATCATCTATGCGCCCGTTGAACGACAAGATGTTTATGCCGCTGTGTCCGTTGCGCCAGGGAAGCATCACCATAAAATCGCTTTTCTTTTATTGCTGGTCAGTTTATTATTGATTATTATCTCCTTTTACGTGATGACGAAGATGTCATCGTGATCGTATGCAGCAGAACCCGTTTGTTTCAGCGATGCAGCAGTTGGACCGCGCCGCGCAGCATTTAAAGCCCGAGGATGGCCTTTTTATTGATTTACTGCGCATTCCTCAGCGACAATTGCAAGTTCGGCTGCCTTTGCGCATGGATAATGGCGAGGTAAGAACATTTGAGGGATACCGCGTGCAGTATGACAATCACCGCGGCCCGTTTAAGGGCGGCATCCGTTACCACCAGCAGACTGATATTGATGAGGTAAAAGCCTTGGCTTTTTGGATGGCCATTAAATGCGCGGTGGTAAACATCCCCTACGGGGGAGGCAAGGGCGGTATTACGGTTGATCCCTCAACCCTAAGCCATTTTGAGCTTGAACGTTTGAGCCGCGCCTGGGTCAAAGCGATGGCCCCTGTTATTGGTGTTGATAAAGATATTCCGGCGCCGGATGTGAATACGAACGGGCAAATCATGGCCTGGATGGCAGATGAATACGCCAATGTCACCGGGACATTCGAGGCTGGGGTTTTTACGGGCAAGCCGATCGCGCTGGGCGGTTCAGCGGGCCGTGAAGCCGCGACCGGTCAGGGTGGTTTTTTTGTCTTACAGAAAGCCGCAGCCAAGTTAGGCCTCAAGCCGTCAGAAACATCCGTCGTGGTGCAGGGTTTTGGCAATGTTGGTTCGTTTTTCGCTTTTTTAGCGCATGCCGCAGGGTATAAAATTGTCGCTGTTTCTGATTCGCGTGGCGCTATCTACAATCCCAAGGGGCTTGATCCGCATGCGGTGATGGCCCATAAGGAAAAGAATGGAGCCGTTAAAAATTTTAATGGTTCAAAAGACTTGACCAACGATGAATTGCTGCTTTTACCTTGCGAGGTACTCGTGCCGGCCGCTCTAGAGAACGTGATCACCAAGGAAAATGCCGGAGCAATAAAAGCAAAACTTGTTTTAGAGCTGGCAAACGGCCCAACCACTCCAGAGGCTGATGACATACTACAGAAAAAGGGCGTGCTGTTGGTTCCAGATGTCTTAGCCAATGCCGGCGGTGTCACGGTGAGTTATTTCGAATGGGTGCAGAACCGCCAGGGTTTTTATTGGAATGAACAGGAAGTTTTGTCCCGCCTTGAACCAATCATGAGCCACTCTTTTGACCAGGTCTGGGTCAAAAAAGAAGAAACGAAGACAACGATGCGCACGGCAGCCTTCATTTTGGCCGTACAGCGCATCATTGACGCCATAAAACTCCGCGGTATTTAACGCCTAAAGCTATTCACATGCTTCGTTCCTTGCGCACGCTTGTCATTAAGCCGCTCCTGCTTGTTACGGCCTTGACCCCATGTCTCGTTCCCCTCGCTTCGCGCGCGGCCATCGTACCAGACATGGGTGTTTTTGCTGCAGCTGAAACGGGCGAATTACTCGTGCAGTATGCTGGCGACGAAGAGGTTTATCGCTTGTCGTACACGGATAATGTCATGGCTGCCCAGGCATTAGCGCAGTTGGAAAAGGATTCCTCCGTTGTGCATGCGCAGCCCAATTTCGTCTACCAGGCTGCTGCGTTTGCAGACGACCCCCTGACTTCGCTGCAGGGGCACTTGGAAGTAATTGAGGCATATCGAGGCTGGGATATCGCCACATCGGCCCAGCCCGTGGTTATAGCTGTGATTGATAGTGGCGTTGACATTGACCACCCGGACTTAGAGGGCAATATTTGGAGCAATCCTTTGGAAAAGAAAAATGACCTCGATGATGACGGCAATGACTTTGTCGACGACCTTCATGGCTGGGATTTCATTGAAAATTCGGCGGATCCGCGTCCAAAGCTTGATCCTGGTACGCCGGAAAATTCGATTGGCGTACAGCATGGGACGAGTGTCGCTGGTATCATTGCGGCAGACGGCAATAACGGCATTGGCATTGCCGGCGTTGCCTGGAGCGCGCAGATGATGTCTTTGCGTGTTCTTAACCAGTTTGGCAGCGGGAATTCAGAAAACGTAACCAAGGCGCTCAAGTACGCCATTGAGCAGCAGGTGGATATCATTAACCTGAGCCTGGTCGGCACAAATTTTGATGAGTTCGCTGTTCAGTTACTGGAACAAGCCTACCAAGAAGGCATTATCGTGGTCGCGGCGGCGGGGAATAATGGCATCAACCTCAATGTGAGTAAAACTTATCCGGTCTGCTATACCGGTCACGGGGCGGCAACGGTTATCGGCGTCGGCGCCATCACCGATGAGTTCACAAAACCCGGTTTCTCCAACTACGGATCAGATTGCGTGGATGTCGTGGCTCCGGGCGTTAAGGTTTTTACAACGCGCCATGTAGAGTCGAGTTTTAAGTCGCAAGAGCAATACGCCGCTTTGTATAGCGGTACCTCTTTTTCCGCGCCTCAGATCACGGGCGCGATCGCATTGATGAAGGGCATGAGGCCTTCTTTGACGGCTGAGCAGGCTTTATACCTTCTTCAGCAGGGATCGACGCGCCTTGATATCGCCTCGGCGAGTGCAGGTTTTGATTTTGCTTTAAATATCGCGGGCACGCTCACACTTTTGCGTGATGGCGATTTCGACACGAATCAGCCGATCGATAAGACGCCGCCTATCCAAGTTTCCTTGCCAGAGTTTATCGCCTATCCGCGCGGGCCATACGAGGCCGTGGCCTACCATTACCAGATGCCTGGCCCCATTTTGTTGAGTCCGATCGTGCTGGGGGAAGATGCCCTTAAATCAGGCATGCGCTTCAGCCGCGAAGCTAAAAATAAGTTTATCGTGAATGCCTGGCGTCCCGGCTCCAAGAAAGTTTGGCGTTATAGCCGTATTTCCGGTGAGCTGGCGGAGTTGTTCATGGTGCCAATTGAAGGGCAGCAAACCGTGGGCAATGTGGCTGTCGGCAATGTTGATTTCGATGCCGCGCTTGAATACATTGTCGCGGCTGGGCCGCAAAGCAAGCCGCTTATCGGCGTTTATACGGAAAAAGGCGACCTCAAATTTCAGTTCCAGGCCTATGAAGATGCGGTTACGGGCGGCCTTGATGTCAAACTCGTTGATGCCAACAAAGACGGCTTGATGGAGATTGTCACCGTGCCGGTAAGCCAGACATCTGGCCACGTTAAATTATTCGAATATACGGGTGCGCTGTTAGCGGAATTTAATGCCTATGGACCGAATTTTAGGGGTGGGGCAACAATCAGCGTGGCTGATGTTGATGCCGATGGCAGCCGTGAATTGATTGTCGGCCCAGGCGCGGGCGGCGGCCCTCACGTAAAAGTCTTTAGCACGGAGGGTGACCTGGTCACAGAATTCTTTGCCGGCGAGGTTATTGAAAGCAGCGGCGCCATGGTAGATTTCTATGATCTTGACCAAGATGGTAAGAATGAATACGTCATATCGTATCATCAGGGCCATCAGTCGATCTTGCGTACGTATAGATCGACCGGCGTCTTTCAATCAGAATTGGGCGTGTTCGATCCTAAATTTACGGGAGCCATCGGCGTTCTGCCGCTCTAAACTGACAGCAAATACAAACATCCGCCAAACCGGCGGATGTTTGCTATAATCAAGGCATATTATTTTGTTTTATCGTTATGGCAAAACAAGCCATTTTTGAGAAAAAGAATGTCCTGGTCACTGGCGGGGCCGGATTCATCGGTTCCCATCTCTGCGATGAGTTAGTCAAGACGGCGAAAGTGATTTGCGTTGATAATTTTATTACCAGCCAGCGGTTGAATATCGAGCATTTGTTGCAAAATCCGAATTTTGTTTTGGTGAATCACGATATCAACCAACCATTGGATCTCACTGCTTTCCCGGAGCTTGAGCATTTCCGTGTGGAGTTTCAGGGGGTGCAGGAGGTGTACCATTTGGCTTGTCCGACATCACCCAAAAATTTTCAGGAGCAGCGCATGGCAACGCTGGACAGCAATACCTTAGGCATGAAAAATGTCCTGGAACTGGCTCATAAGTACCATGCTAAATTTTTATTTGCCTCAAGCTCCGTCGTTTACGGTTTGCGTCGGCCCGATGATCCGTATTATTACGAGGGATATGTAGGGTCGCTAGACCAGGCCAGTCCGCGCGCCTGTTACGATTTAGGGAAAAAATTTGCGGAAACCATGGTCAATGTCTATCACGAAATGCACGGATTGCGCACGCGCATTGCCCGCATTTTTCGCACATATGGTCCACGCATGCTGCTGAATAATGGCCATATGATCCCTGATTTTATCGTACAAGCCTTGCAAAACGAGGATTTGATTGTGTATGGTGATGAAACCTTCAGGACTTCACTTTGTTATGTCTCTGATGTCGTAGACGGGCTTATCCGTCTTATGGCGACGACGCAAGACCATTTCACGGTCAATATCGGCAGCGACCAAGATATCCCGATTCTCCATGTGGCCGAGAAGGTTTTGCAGATGACCGGATCAAGTGCGCATGTTCGTTTTGAGGCACCGTTATTGTTTATGTCGCCGCTGGGACTTCCCGTCATTACGGCAGCTAAAGATGACCTTGGCTGGATCCCGGTCGTTACTTTGGAACGCGGCCTGCAGATGACCATCGATTATGCCAAGGCTGAACGCTATCGCATTGGCCTCTGATCACATCCTATGAAAATCATTGCTGTCATTCCTGCCTATAATACCGAACAAGTCGTGGCCGACGTGGTCGCTTCTGTGCGGCCGCATGTGCAGGAGATCGTAGTCGTTGATGACGGATCACGCGACCAGACAGCCGAGCGGGCCGCCGCCGCTGGAGCGCTCGTGGCAGCGCACAGCGTTAACCGCGGGCAAGGGGCTGCCCTGCAAACTGGCATGGAGCTCGCTTTGTTGCGAGGGGCGGATATTGTCGTGCACTTTGATTCAGACGGCCAGCATCCGGCTCATCAAATACAAGCCCTTGTTAGCCCCATCATGGCCGGCGAGACGGATGTCGTCATGGGCTCACGCTTTTTGGACCAGACATCAAATGTGCCCCCCATACGCCGTTTGGTCTTGAAAGCGGGCGGGATATTCACGCGCATCGTAAGTGGCCTATCCATCACTGACCCGCATAGCGGCTTTCGCGCGCTGAGCCGAGCTGCGGCAGAAAAGATCCGTTTCCGCCAGGACCGCATGGCCCACGCTTCGGAATTTTTGCAGCTTGTCGCGCGCCATGAATTACGTTATAAGGAAATTCCGGTTACGATCCGCTACACGGACTATTCGATGGCGCGCGGTCAAAGCTCATTGAACGCGTTTCGAATCGTCGCAGATTTAATCAAGGGCTCGCTGCTGTAAGCTTATGCTGTTTTTTCAACTGCTCGCCTCTATTTTTATCCTCTTCACCGTCCAGAGGATCGCCAAACGCCATCAACAGGAGCTGATCCCCAAGAGTGAGCTTTTTGTGTGGCTGGTGTTTTGGGCTATCGTGGCCGTGGCCATTTGGTGGCCGCGCGGCACCGACATTGTCGCTCATTGGCTGGGAGTGAGCCGTGGTGTTGATTTGGTTGTAACCGCTTCGCTTGCCGTGATTTTTTACCTGGTATTTCAAATTTTTTCGCATGTACACCGTTTGCAGCGAGAATTGACTCAGCTCGTCCGCAAGCTGGCCATCAAGGAGCAGGGGGCCAAGCAGGGGAGCGGCACTGACAAGGCCTCTTGATATGGCAAAGCGTGTTAAAGTCATGACCGTTGTTGTGGCGTACAATGCCTACAAAGGCGGTTTTTTCCCGCGGTGTTTGCAGGCATTGAAAGCTGTGAAGCTTGAGAATGCAGATTTTACGGTCGATCATCAGATTTTTGTCATCGACAATGCTTCTGGCGACGAAACGCATGCACAAGTGCGCAAGAACTTTCCCTATGTCGAATGCGTTTTAAGCCAAGATAACTTGGGCTATGCCGGCGGCAATAATGTCGGTATCGAGCGCGCCTTGTCTCGGCAGGCCGACTATGTCGCCGTCGTCACGCAAGACGTCACGGTAAGCGAGGACTGGCTTTTAGAGTCTGTGGCGGCCGCTGAATCGGATGCAAGGATTGCCGTTGTTCAGCCCTTACTGCTGCTCTGGCCTAATCAAGGCACCGTAAACTCGATCGGCAATGAAATACATTTCCTTGGGTACGGCTATGCAGGCGGCTATGGTTTGCGCCGAGAGCAAGCTGGCGTAGCTGGTATCATGGATATTCCATACGCAAGCGGGGCCGTTATTTTGTTGCGAGCAAGTGCCCTGCGTCAGGTCGGCTTTTTTGATGAAGAAATGTGGATGTATAACGAAGACCAAGATTTAGGATGGCGCATGGCGCTTGCTGGATTTCGCAATGTGATCGCACCAAAGAGCGCGCACTTGGTCTCGCTCAGGATCTTGAGCGTCCGATCAGGAAGGGCATTGCCTTCTTTGCACCAGAATTACCAGCCGATATCAGCGGGGATGTACTCGGCATCCAATTTCAACGCATCAAGCACAATCTTACACGCGTCCATGACATCATTGCCTACACCGTCTCCGGGCATCCACGCTATCTTGTATTTGGCCATCTCGGTCTCTCCTTTTCGCATC
>CAYHTI010000008.1:0-13368 GCA_964359515.1 uncultured Gammaproteobacteria bacterium
TGAAGTCGGGGCGGATAACAACTACGGGCATCCGAGACCGGATACCCTCGCCCGATCGTCAGCGCGTCAAAAAACCAGGAGTGAAGTTCCCCTGTCTGGAAGGCTGCGTCCTCTTGCGCTGAAACAATGTTCCAGGTGGCAAGCAATGACGCGCAAAGCATGGTAATGGTCAGAGCTTTTCTCGACATACGTTCTCGGCTATAATTATACCATAGTCGCCTTAGCCCGCCTTCGTGTGGACAAGCGCATGAGTAAAGCAAAAACCAAAACAGTTCGTAGCAAACCAAAACGCGCGGAACGTTGGACCGAACAACACCGCGCTCTTTGTCATTTACTCGAGGAAGAGATCAATGGCCTGATCCAATATTTGCGCGCCCTGCATTTCCTGGCCATCTTGCTGATCATTTCAGCCGCTGCCTCCATAACCTATGCTATCCGTGTCTTGTTTGAAAACGGGCAACACGCGGTCATTGCGTTTATTGTCATTATCGTCACGGCGGCAATGGTCATTTTAGCGAGCGTCTACGCGCTTCGCCCTTGGGTACTCCCCCGTTTTTTGATGCCCTTAGACCTCAGCCAGCTCCAATTTGACGAGCTTATGGACGTCTTTTCCTCCCCTCGCGAATATATCCTCTTATTAAAAAAGCATATACAACAGCTGACTGAAGCGTTTTTATTGCCCAAGCTGCGCCGTTTGCGCCATGCGATCACTTTACTTGTATTTGGCATGTCCATCGCTGCCCTGCTGGCCATTGCCCTGCCATAACCTTGACTGACGGCCCAATTTTTCGTATTCTATTTTTAGAACGGTTTACCCCGTTTTTCGTTTTCTTGCCAAAGTAGCTCAGCTGGTAGAGCAATGCTTTCGTAAAGCAGAGGTCGCGGGTTCGATTCCCGCCTTTGGCTCCAGAGCCTTTTAAAAATCACCCTTTCGGGTGTTTTTTTATCCCCCAAAGAAGTAGCGAAACCACCTTTGCGGGTTCGTTGCTGCAGACTGCGCATCATTTGATTTGGCGACGGATCGGGGCGCGGCATCTTTACCTGACACCACGATTTCTGGCGTATCCGTCAAAACAAGCAGCTTTTCGCCATCGGCTTTCAGGCCCAGCTTCAGCCGGGCCTGCTCCTCAAAATAGGCATCCGTCTTTAAATACTCGACAAAGTCCGTCATCTGCGTGTTTTGGCCCTGCAGAGTCAAGATATCTTCTCGCAAACGCTCTATCTCTTTTTTAATCTGGTAGCTGCGCATCAATTCCTTGGTGAACGAAACAGCGACCAGCAAAAAGAGGACGCCGGCGCCAAGCATGACCCACGTTGAGCGTCGGGCGGATTTCGCTCCCCTTTCTACCGGCATAGGCAAAAGCGTTTAGGCAGCAAGCTCATCGTCAATCGAGAGCATCATGGCATCCAACTCCTGTGCATTAAAATCGCCGGTGCTGTCGACTGGATCGCCAAAGGTATAGGTAGTGAGCAGGGCCTCGGAAAGGTCGCGCACCTGCTTGTTCCATGTGGACCCAAACAATGTATTAGCCAACGACTCACTACTGATGTGACGCAAAGTCTGGTTAACATCTACCACGTAAACAGCTGGCACGCTTGGCACTTTAATGAGCGATCCCGGCTTAAACGGTACCGGCGATCCCAAGGCGATTGAAGCCAAGCGCTCATCAGAAATAGTCCGGACCGCGCTAAAATTATCGCCGTACCAAGAAAAGTATATGTCTTGGTGTACGAATACATGACGCTTGCCGTCTGTGCCGTAATAGTACACCGTAGACAAAGAACCTTTGATTAGGTCGCCTGGTAAAACAATGTCTTCAATTGGCGTGGGGTCTGGTTGCGGCGCTTGTTCGCCTACTGTTACAGCCACTTCACCGACTTTCATCGTGCCGACAAAGGCGCTGATCTGGGCAATCCCTGATGCCGAAGACGTGAGTATAACACGAGCCTTGCCAGACGCGTCCGTCGTTACGCTTTGTAAGGAAAGCACATCAATGCTGGCGCGTAAGCCGCCAAAGGTTACTTCACGCATTGGCAATGGATCTCCGGAACTATCGCGCAGCGTAAGAGTCAACTCAGCGCTATCAGTTGCGTCGGCCTGGATGGATCCTGGCAAGGCGTTAAATTGGCTTTCAAATACGCTTGGGACGCGTTGGTCAATGATTAGGTAAAAAGCCTCACTCGTCCATGTGCGACCGTTGCCGTCCAGAGTAGAGAGCGTAATCGCCAGTTCCTCCTTTAAGAAGGCTGGAGTATAGGAAGCGGTCCATTCGGCAAAGAAATCGCCGTTAACGCTTGTCGCCGCCAACTCTTGGCCGTTAACGGCCAGTTTAACGGATTGGGTTGTTCCATTATTACGGTCACGCGCCTCGCCGGTGAATACAATGGGCAGATTCGGCGCGACAAGATATGTGGGAGCGGATTGTTCAACGGAAACATTTTTGATATAGGCCTTTGGACCTAAAAAATCACCGTTTTGGTCTTTAAATAACAACGTATGAGAATAAGCCGAGGTCGGCACGCTAACAATCACGCCGCTCGCAAGGAAAATGCCCTGCTCTCCTGTTTCGTAAGCACCGTCTCCATCATCGCCACCCTGCAGCAAGCCAAACTGCCCCGTTTTATCTTTCACAAAGGGGCCTGATTCAACGCTGACAAAATAACGCTGGCTGCTTTGCTTAAAAACATGTTCAAATCCTGTAAAGACCCATAGGCCATTAACCAGCGTGCCTTCGGCCAGTTGTTTGTCATAGCCCCAACCCTGAAACCCGGCCACACCTTGGTCAGCCCACAAAACAACCTTTGTAAAATCAATGCCTTCACGAGCCGTTCCTTGTTTGGCAATCGTCAGAGTCTTAAGCGCATCTCCCGCAGACGATTGCACTGTAAAATCCAAGGCCAAGGCATCAAAATCGTAATGATGAATAAATGGCGCGTCGGCAGAATTGAGCAGTACCGTCGCTTCGCTCTGCGCGTTTGCAGCGGTGCCGCTAAAAGCAATGAATGCGGTAACAAATGACAAGGTAGTCCAAATCAAAGGTGCTTTCATATTTATTTCTTATACGCTGCTTTTAATTCGGCAATTTTTTGCTCAAGGGTGGGTTGCGGTACAAGGCGATACATCTCCTCGTAGTATGGGACTGCCTTTTCGGCGCGGTCGGTCTTTTCAAGCCATTCAGCATATTCTTCCAGGACAGAAAACTCACCATTATTCCGATAAACAGATTCCTCGTAAATTTGGTCGATGACATAGTTCGGCGTGCCCTCAATGTGTTTATAGGCCTCAGCCAATCCTAAAAAGGCTTCGTGTACAGGCCAGGTGACTTTCATGGGTTCAAATACTTGGCGCGCGGCCTCCCATTGCTGACGTTCCAGGTAAATGCGGCCGATATCGAGCTTATAAAACAAATCAGCCGGGTTCATGGTGTCTGCCACAGCAAAGAGTGCCAAAGCCTGGTCATAATCCCTCAAATCACGCACTTTGCGCGCCATGTCTACTAAGTTTTCAACGGTAGCGTTTGACCCAGATGTAAATTCTTCTTGGCGGCGTTTAATGTCAGCCAATACGAGTTCATTCTCCTCAGAAGTGAAAAAGCTGTTGTCCGTGCTAAAACCGCGCTTGGCGATTTGTTGCACTTGCTGTTGAGGGTTGCGCGGTGTGCCCCAATCTTGGCCGCGCGCGATAAACAAGCTGACAGAAAGGATGACGACAACAGCCAAGGCTGCCAAAGCGACAAGTTTTGATCGTTCGTTCATAGGTTTATTATAACTATACAATGTTTTTTGAGACCCGACTATCTTACTGATTTTTGGCATAAAAAACAACCCCGCAGCAGAGCAGGGCGCTCAGTGCGGGGTGTTTTTCCTACTTACCTAGCCGAAGCTAGGCTTGCAGCATAACTATCCGATTAACCACAGAGGTTAGAAGGATGCGTCATGTTGTTGGATCCGAACGTGTTGAAGTCCGGAATAATGCTGGTCAAGTTGGCGAACGCGACGCCGCTGGACGTGAAGTCGAAGCGGTTCGTGCTCAACTGGATGCTGTCTCCAGTCGTGCAACCTGGGGCATCAACACGAGACTCGAGGTTATGCGTACCGACCGTCAACAAGGCCGTCAAACCCGTGTGGGAGTAGATTACTCCAGCAGCGAGAGCTCCGGTGTTAATGACCGTGTTGTCCAAGACGAGGTCGATCGGCTGAGCGGCGACACAAGTCGTGACGGCGTCATTCGTGGTGCAGTTACCATCGACGCGGTTAAGCGTGATGTTCGTGCCGCCGACGATAACGTCGCGGTTGGCCAGACTCATGTCCACCTGACCAGGCAAGGTGCTGGACGAGTTGGACTTGCCGACCACGCGGAGCGTGGAAGGAGCTGGGGTGATGACGCGGCCAGTCAAGGCAGCGGCACCAGCGACGATGTTGACTTGGGATTCAGCGCCCTTCATGACGATGTCGGTGGCGACAGCGGCAATGCTCGGAGTTACGAAATCCGTAGCGGCCGTGTTGCCGGAACCGATATTGCCGAGGGTGTTACCCGTGGCGTAGAAGGTCAAGACACCGGTCTGGCTAGCACCGAGAATGACATCTGTGTCGTTGAAAGAACAGGTGACCGTCAAGGTGGCGGCCGTGCCAGTTACTGTCTTGGTGCAGACCGTCTGTTCGGCGGCTGCAGCCGTGCCAGAGACCGTGAAGCCTTCGGCTTTGACCGTGATCGTTCCCAACTCATCCAAGGTCAAACTAGCGGTAGCGCCGCCGTTTTCAGCCAAGGTGAAGATGAGGGTCTTGATGCTTTGGTCTTCATGGATCGAAGCAGCCACAGTGACCGTGAGGACCTTGAGCTGTTCGGAAGGACCAATCAATTGGGCAGGTTGGTTCGTGCCCTGAGCAACCGTAAGAGTACCGGAAGCGGCAATCGTCACTGAAGCACCGGCCGTAGCAGGTGTGTTGTTGAACGATTGGGCGCTGTCACCCGTACCGGCGATCGTGGCCAAGGTGGTAGCCGTGGCAACGGTGGCTGGGGTCGGGGCGGAAGACGCCTGGACGCAGACGACGCGGAGTTTGTATTCAGCATTGGCGTTGACATGGAAGGTCACCGAGAAGGTCAAGGTGCCAGCGCCAGTCAGGCTCTGCGAAGTGGTCAATTCCGTGCCGGAAACGTTCTTAAGGGTCACCGTGGTGCAACCAGCTGTGCTGGTCACGCCGGCGGCAAAGGTGATACCAACGGAGGTCACATTCACACCTTCTTGGGTTGGACCCGTGATGGTGAACTCACCCAAGATTGTGTCGGTCGCGTTGGCGACGAGGAATCGGGTGGTGTTGTTGGAAGCGACCGTGAGGGCCGTCAACAACTTGATCGTGATCGTAGTACCAGCTGTGGCAGCGGCCGGGAAGTTGGCCGTGGTACCGACGTCAAAGGAGACGTTGGCGGCACCCGTGTTCAAGTTGAGAGCCATCACATCGTTGTTGACGTACGCGGCACCGGCCGTCGTGACATCACATTCGACGACAATCAACCAGTCACCGACCTGCATCTGCTTGGTAGCAGTCACAGGAACGCTGACCGCAAGGACGTTGTTTTCACCACCGAAGTTGGACAAGCTGTAGTCAGCCAACATCACGGAAACGGTGCTAATTTGGCCCTTGTCATTGCGCTGACCGATCTTGATCTGGCACAAGGTCATGCCTTTGGCATTCTGGGCGCCACTCATGATCAAGTTCAGGTTGGAGACCGTGGCTTTGGAGCCGCGGACCTTGGCAAAGAAGACGGCGACGACGGCGTTCGTCTTGCCATTCGTCTGTTCGTCGTTCAAGGCGACATTGGAGGCGTCCTTGACATTGTTCAAGTTAACGACTTCCAAGGTGATGGAGGCACCAGCCAAGGTGATAACACCAGCGGCGGTTCCACCCGTCACGGAAATGCGCGTGCCATTCGGCGCGACAATTTCCTTAGAGACATTACCCGTGAAGATCGCGGCTTCAGAGCCAGCGCTCGTTACGCGGATATTGTCGAAGAACCAGAAGTAAGGAGCTGGCCAGACGAGTTGAGGGGTAACGGTTTGACCCGCTTCGCCATCAACATTGCACCAGAGTTCCCAAGTCTTGCTGGCTTCGATTTGCACACGCTTGTCTTCAGGTAATTCGAAGACAATGTACTTGCCGCCCACCCACTTGTAGTTGGTGGTAACGACCGTACCAGCGATGCGCAATTCACAGGAGCTGACCATGATGGAGCCATTCAGCTTGAAGACCACGTTCGGGATGTAGGCATCATTGTTGGAAATGGAAGCCATTACCGAGAAGATCTGCTGTTTGGTTCCGTCGGTCTGCAAAGCGGCGGGATTAACGCCGTTGCTGAAGGCGATGTCCATCAAGTCGGTTGTAGCGACCGGGACGGCATTGCGCTTCTGGAGAACCTTGTTGCCGGCATTCAAGACGGCAGCAGCGGATGAAGAAGTGTAGGTCACTTCAGCCAAGCGCAGGTCCAAGACACCACCGTTGGATGTGGTGGCGGCGTAGAAGACGAATTCCTTGCAGCCGCTGAAGGTAACTTCGGCGTCTGTGGCTTCGAATTCTCCGACGGAGTCACCGGAAGAAGTACCGGTCACTTCGTACATGGCACCGCTAGCGAGGTCCATGAAATAGGCAATGATTGTGTTCATGCCGATGGTTCCGTTGACGGTCGTGACTTTGAAGCCATTAACCGTAACAGTTCCGTCGGAACAAAACTTCAGAACGGATTGGGCCATGTTCTGGGAAGAGGCGGAAGCCATGGAAAGATTGGTGGCAATCTGGCTGACTTCAACCGACACACCAGACGGGGGCGGCGTAGGAGCCTGTTCACCATCAAACATACCGCTGCGATCCGGGGTCGTTAGACCGACGATGTCCATGGCGTCAACGACGTCGGTCACATCTGCAGGGGCCAAGCCGGTCCAAGCCTCAAATTCTGCCGCGGAGCCAGCCATAACAACTGCGGAGTAGATGGAGACGTCACCGTCAACCATGTGAACATCATCCGTGCCGATCAGGTAATTTTCGCCACCAAAGGAGACGAGAGTACCGACCGGGAGAGCTCCGAGGCCCAAACCAGTGGCTACCGTGTCAGAGGAGACCGTGTAGTTGGTAAAGAAAGCATCCGGAACATCATCAACTTTTTGAGACCAGGAAGAACCGAAAAGGTCCAAAGCGGTCGATTCGTCCGCGATGGAGTGCAGTTCGGCGTTGCCGCCGACCATGTACACTTTCGGATCAGTGGTGATTTTGGCCAAGCGAGCGCCAGGGCGGTACGTAACGTTGCCGCCGATAGCTACTGCGGCCAATTGAGCGTCCGTGATTGTTTCAACGGCGCTAAAATTGGACCACCAGGTCTTATAGGTCTTTTCGTTGGGGAACACATAGCGCTTGCCATTGGCGCCTACGTAGTAGACGGCCGGCAAACTCGCTTTGATCAAGTCACCCTCCGAAACGGCTGCGGCGGAAGGGGCTGCTGCGGCGGCCAAAGGCGCAAACGCGGCAACACCGACCGACCACACGGCGGTCATCGCTGAAACAGCGACGGTGAGTGTTTTATGTAGAGTCTTACCCATATAGTGTTTGGTAACTTGCTGTTCGCTTCCCAGCCCGGAGAAGAACGTTTTGTCATTTCACCATCGCCGCGGTTGCGCCCCCTCACGGGGACGTAGGCCGACCTTTCTGCGATGCATGGAATGCGTCTTATCTGGGGTTGCGGGAAGGATGCAACAAGCACCAAGTATCCCTGAACCGTTTCTTGACCCTGCAATTTAAATGTGGATCAAGAAGGACAGGATGAAGTGATGTAAGCCTCGCCTACATCACTCGCTCCTGGCCCACAGCCTTTATGGCTGTGTCGCCTTGTCTTCCGTCGAAGATGGCTGCTCAGTGCTCCCCTCGTCTATCGTTTCAGTGCCGTCTTCTGACTGTTCTGTCTCGTCATCTGTCTTGTTTTCTGTTTCTGGCTCGGCGGCTGGATCTTCCGTGGCCGGGACTTGGGCGTTCGCATCTGGTATTTCTGCGGGGGCCGGCTCAACGGGAACTTCTTCTTTTACGTACTCCTGAATTTGCTGCAATTGCTTGGAAAGGTCGTCTAACTGTTGATTGGCTTTATTTAAGGTGTCGAGAGCGGAGGAAAAATCTTGGAGTTTTAACAATTCTTCAGCCTGGGTGATGAGTGGGACAAGGGTCTCTTCAAGCTGTTTGGTTAAGTCGGCGATAGTGGGAAGTGGTTTTTCTGGTTCAGTGACAACGGTTTCTTCGGATCTTGCTTCTCCTTCGCCAGCCACAGGAGGAGCCTCCTCCGTCTGAGACTGCTTTTCTGGAATTTCAGACTCAGGCGGGACACTGGCCTTCTCTTCAATAATCACGTCAGCTTTTACTTCTTCTTTCTTTTCAACTTTTTCGGAATCAGTCTCTTCGCCGGCTGTTGGCTCAGTAGGCTCGTCAGCCTTTGGCTGCTGGACAAGCTGCCCACGGAAGGAATCAACCGACTTCTTGAGCGAGTCCAATTGCTGCTGAACGCGCGTCTTCAGCTCCTCTTGCGTAAGTGGTTTTTCTGAATCAGGTCCCTGCGTTACTAAAATATCGAGAGCGTTAATGGCCACGTCCTGCACGGTAGCCAAAGCTTGGCCAATATTGCCGCCGGTGGTTTGCACGGCCTCTTCATCAAGATCTTCGACAGCAGATTGCAAGGTCTGCTGGTATTCAGTTGTTTTCTGGTCAATGATCTTGGCAAGTTCAACGGCCTCCTTATTCGTTGATGTCGGTTCATTCTTGATAGAGTCCAAACGAGTTTTGACGGTGGCCGTATCCTTTTTAAGCTCTACCAGAACCAAGGCAATGTTTTGGCGACGCTGCGCGCCTGGAGCCTGTTCCTTTGTAATGCGCTGTAGTTCATGGAGACGATTTGAAACAAGGTCAACTTCGAGTTGGGCCTTTTTTGTATTTGAAATAGCAAAGGTGATGCGGGCACGCTCAAGGCTGCGCTTCACTGGATAGAGCGCATCGCCAGGCAAGCTGCCCTTAGCGGCATTGACCGTGACCATGCCAGGACCGATAATCAACCCTAAAAGAATTAAAACGCCGCCGATGGGCTGCCAAGCGAGACGGCCGAGTGTTTCCTTAATTGAAATGGAAACAAAGTTTGCGAGACTGACGGGAGCAGCTGCTTCGCGGTTCAAATCCAACTGTGCCATCAAGCGCTGCTTGGTGGATTCTTTCCATGCCGAATCAGGCTTGGTGGTCCCCAAGCTGCGCAAGGTGTTATGGATGTTGGATGTGTTGCGCATATTCGCGTTTGAGAGCGAGGTTGGCACGGTGCAAAAGCACGCGCGTTGCCACCGGAGTCTTCTTGATGACAATCGCTATCTCGGACAGCGAAAGCCCTTCTACATGTTTTAAAATGATCACTTCTTGATACGAGGCCTTGAGGCGCTTCACAATGCTCATGACGAGGACGCCGTCGACAATGCGCTCAACTTGCTCCTCCATGGAGTTGCTTACTGGCTCCACCTTTACCTGCTCGAAAGAAAGCGTACCGGCTTCTGTTCCCTGTTCTCGTGCTCGATAATGATCGATCACCATGTTGCGCGCCACTGTATAAAAGTACGCGCGTAGGTGCTTCACCTCCCCTCGGCCGGACTTCGTAAGATCTCTCCAGCATTTAAGGAACACTTCAGCCGTCAGGTCCTTTGCCATCTCCTCGTCATCTATCTTAAAATAGATGAAGCGAAAGATCGGCTCTGAGAGCAATTCGTATACCTTGCCGAAAGAAGCAGCGTCTTGTTGCTGCTGTATCTGCAAGAGAAGAAATTTTTCTTGTATTTTGCTCACAGCGTTCACTTAAATAGACGTAAAAAAAAGAAAGATGTTACACTTTTCAGTCCGGCGACTATACCATTAAATGCTCATCGCGTCCAGTAAAACCGGCGCTTTTTTTGGGTCTATTTAGGCTTGACATGCTAGCATTTGTATAATATAGTCTATACAAATTTAACGAATCTATGGAGGACATTCGTCTATCAATTTCCGAAGCGTCACGGGTCTTTGGCATTAACCCCCAAACCATCAGGCGGGCAATTAAGGCGCAGAAGGTCAAATATATCGTTGTGCAGTCACGCTACCGACTTTCCTTCGCCAGCTTGCTCTCTTGGTCACAATCGGCGACCAGCACGAAAAACAAGCTCGCTAAACGCGGCATCGGGCAATTCGTGCAAGGCTGGAAGATCAACAATCGCCTCTACTCCCCTCACCCGGACAAAGTGAGAGCCATGGTAGACCCAAAAAGCATGTCGCAAAAAAACTCCCAAGCCTAGGGAGTTTTTTTGCGCGGTGATAAGCGTGCCTTACTCAGGACTCGATCCGACTATGACGCTTATCGTCGTGGGCACACCTCTTCGCAAAACGCTCATAGAAACTGCTTGAGCCGGGCTCAACTGAGAAACAATGTCAGAAAGGGATTCACGGTCGCTTAGGGGGGTGCCTTCCACGGCAACAATGATGTCATTTACACGCAAGCCAGATTTCGCGGCAGAGCTGCCTGCTGGTACCGCGACGAGCAGGGCGCCAGAGTTTTGACCAGCCGATAAATTGGCTACCACCGGCACAGCAGTCAGGTCGATGTAGCTGACCCCTAACGAGGCTTTCACGATTCGCTCATTTTTAAGGACATCATTGAGCGCGTCGCGGATATAGGCTGCGGAAACGGCATTGGCCGCATTGTCGTGCTGCTCGATAATTAGGGCCACTACTTCGGATGCCTCATCGTAGAGCGCATCGCCGACCTTACCATCCGTAAGCCGGTAAAATCGATTTAGCTGATCAGAAAGATGCTGCCGCTCGGAGCGCAAGAAGCTGCCAGACGTGTAGGAAAGGCGAATTTCTCCCGCTGCGTTCAGCGTGATAACAGGCTCCATCAAATCCAGTTCTCGTCGCCCAGAAAGGGTTGCTGGGTGCAAGTTGTCGGCGTCAACTTTAATAAAGACCAACGGCGCATATGGGTCGAGTACCGTTTTGACGATATCTAAAAGCTGGCCAGACTGCAGACGCACGAAGTTGGGGAGCTCCTGGCCGGCTGAAGTGTCTCGAGCAATGACAATCCAGCCATCATTCGTTAACACAAGCCCATCGGCAGCACGATCAGCGCTGGATTCAATCCGAACATACGTTTCTACTGAAGCGGATCGCTCGGTTGTAAGCAGCTCAGAAGCCACGGGCTGCAGTTTGCTCAAAGCATCCTGGCTGGGACGAATGATCGGGCCCTGCAAAGGGATGAGCGATGAAGTTCGGGATAGTTCATTTATAGCCATTTGCCCGAGAAAAGCGGCTAAGAATGCGGCAATGACAATGATGAGAACCACAAGCACCCGTGAAGAGACCATGAATTGCTTTTTGCGATGAAACAATGACATACGGCGAAAGTTAAACGATCCAAAGAGATGAAACAAAGGTCATAACCGCTCCGAGGGTGCTGACTAGCGCATAAGGTAATACCTGACGACGCGTATAAGGCTGCTGCGGGTTGGCCGCTTGCTTGGTAAGCCCAAGCCAAGCATAGAAAAAGATGGTCATAAGCCCTGAATAAAGGAGAAAATGGGTCGGTAGTGTCTGTAAAACAACCTGCAGCTGGATCGCTAATATCGTTCCCACGAACGCGACCTTCCATGCATACGCCGAATCTAGTCGAGATAAGAATAGCACGTCATATTGCACAAAGAGGTAAAGCGCTGCTGAAACTGGCAGGGTAATCCAAGTCGGCACCAAAAATAAGACCTGGAGGCCAGAGATGGCCGCCACGAACAAGAAAATTTCCAACAAGTACAAATAGGACGCTAGCCTCTGCAAGGTGTACGGCTGGTACAAAACTGGCTGCTGCCAGAACAAATACAGGCTCTCGGTCCAGATCCAAGTATAAGCGGGCACGACAAAAGTAATGCCCAACAAAATCGGACGATAATCGGTGTAAAGAAACACGATAAAAGCACTTGTCGTGCTGACCGCCAAAAATGGGTAGAATCGCAAGCGACTTAATACATGGTAGCCATACCCGATCGACATCAGTGCGAAAAATGCTAAACCAAGGCAAAAAGCAAGAACGGACAATACAAAAACGCTGCTAATCCGCGGCATGGAAAACAGGGCAAACAGCCATTTCGGCTGAAAATACAAGACCAGTAAGGCGCCGGCATGCGCCAGACTGAGTAAAAACGGCAAAAATCGACGGATGAGGTTCATGATGCCCTTAAATATAGCGGCTTATTGCCGCTTTCGCAAAACATCTCGATAAACAGCCAGCGTCTGCTCAGCGCAATGGCGCCAGGAATACTGTAAAACCTGCTGCCTTCCCCGAGCTATCATTTGAACCCGTTGTTTGTTGTCTGTCAATAGCTGTTCTACCTTTTTGGAAAAATCTGCTTCGGAGTTCGGATCAAAATAAACAGCCGCATCACCTAGGACTTCGGGCATACTCGCCGCGCGACTCGATAAGACGGGGGTGCCCAAGGACATTGCTTCTAGCGGCGGCAGACCAAAGCCCTCATCCAAAGATGGAAAGACATAGAGGGCCGCTTGGCTGTAAAGCGATGAGAGCTGTTGCTCAGTGGCGAAGCCAAAAAATCTGACTGGGCAAGGCCCCCCCTTCCAATCCATACCAGCAGCTTCTTCTTTCAAACGCCAGTAAAAATAATCGAGCTTGCCGACAAGAATTAGCTGCAACTCTTGCTTGTCAATCCATAGCGCATGAAATGCTCGCAACAAAAACGAAAGATTTTTATGTGGATACGCATTCCCCACATAGAGCAAGTACGGTCGCTTAAAACCAAGAACCTCTTCTCTCTGATCTCTGAACAGATGCGGAGATGGAGCAATAGGGGTAACAGAAATCTTCCCAGCTGAGCCATGGGCGTAATGTTCTATGCGTGATTTGGCGTAAGCGGAGACGGTTAATACCGCCGCGGCCTTGGCGATAACATGTTTAAAATGCTGCTTGAAAAGTAGGTGCTTTGCTTGGTAAGCCGGCCAAGAAAGCGTCGAGGCACGACGGGATGGATGGTCGAATAAAATCGTATCGTGAATAGTGATGACGTACGGCGTTAAAGCCCTGTATGGCGCGTTAAAATGGGGAAAATGCGCAAAGTCAGGCCGCAATGATGCAACAGCCTTAGGCAGCTCAATCTGCTCCTTGATTCCATACCATGGCAGATCAAGCACTACGGGGGTGAACCGCTTGTCCTTGATGGAGTATTCGTCTCTTCCTTGCCGATTGAGCAAAACCTGGATATCTAAGTCATGTTCCAACTGAGCCAAATGATTCAACAATTCCTGCGTGTATCTTCCCAGCCCCTTGACCTGGGTGCC
>CAYHTI010000009.1:0-12765 GCA_964359515.1 uncultured Gammaproteobacteria bacterium
CCCCTATCAATCTCAAAGTTACAGGCATGCATTGCGCTTCTTGCGAAACGCTGATCAAAGGCGAATTGCAGGAACTTGCAGGCCTTTCTGATATCTCCGTCTCTTCTAAAGAAGGCCGCGCCACGATGGCCGCGGATTTAGACGTTGTTTCCACTGACGAAATATTAGAAGCAGTCCAGCGCGCTGGTTATGCCGCTGAGGTCATTTCAAAAGAGCCGCAAATTTTTACAAAAGTAAGTCCGCGCGCAGCCCAGGACACGATCAAGGTTAAATTCACCACCGAGATTGAGGTACCAGGCGGTCACAAGGAAATCGCCGATTATCTTCAACAGTTGGTCAAGACAACGGTTACCCCAAAAACAGCGAACCAAGACCTGCCGACAACCGCCGCAGTTAGCGCGAACGGAAAAAAGGAGCGAACTAGTTTGTCTATTAGCGGCATGCACTGCGCTTCCTGCGCTGGTCTGATTGAACGTTCCTTAATGAAGGTACCCGGCGTGGCTGAAGCAAACGTCAATTTTGCCGCGGAAAAGGCTTCCGTGCTTTTTGATGGCGGACAGGCCCGCATCGATGACCTGGTCGCAGCTATTAAAAAAGCTGGTTACAAGGCGCAAACCGTAGATGCCAAGGACACGGAATTTGAAACGCGCAAACGCCAGCAAGAAATTTCTTCGTATTTCAAGAAGTTCCTCGCTGCCGCCATCTTGAGCGCGCCCATGCTGTATTTCATGTTCATGGATTTCTTCACCTGGATCCCGCTGCGCCAAAGCTTACTTCCCTATATTGGCGTTGTCTCGTTCATCCTTGCCACGCCCGTGCAGTTCTTCATCGGCCGCGGTTTTTACAAAGGCATGTGGTCTGCTTTGCGCATGAAAACGTTTAACATGGACAGCCTGATCGCTATCGGTACGTCCACGGCTTACACTTACAGCGCCATCGTTTTCATCTTATACGCGCTCAACAACAGCACCCTGATTGGTTTAGGCGGTCAGAAAATCCCTGACTTGTACTTTGAAACGGCCGCTTTCCTGATCACCTTCGTGATCTTGGGCAAGTGGCTTGAGGTACGCACCAAAGGAAAAACGTCCGATTCGATCAAAAAGCTCATGGGCTTGCAGGCCAAAACCGCGCGCGTCATCCGCGACGGCAAGACCTTAGATATTCCCGTGGACGAAGTCGTGCGTAAAGATATCGTTGTCGTGCGTCCTGGTGAAAAAGTCCCGGTCGACGGCACACTCTTAAAAGGCGCGTCTTCGGTTGATGAATCCATGATTACCGGTGAAAGCTTACCCGTGGAAAAGCACGTAGGCGACAATATCGTCGGCGGCACGATCAACAAGACCGGCAGCTTCGAATTCGAGGTCACGCGCGTCGGTTCTGAAACGGTCTTAGCGCAAATCATCCGCTTGGTGGAAGAAGCGCAAGGCAGCAAAGCCCCCATCCAAGATTTTGCTGACAAGATTTCGGCCCGCTTTGTCCCCATTGTCATCTTGCTTGCCATCCTGACCTTTGTGGTTTGGTACTTCTTCCTTGGCGCTTCGCTGGCCTTCGCTTTGATGGCCTTTACTTCGGTTATCGTCATCGCCTGCCCTTGCGCGCTTGGCTTGGCCACGCCCACGGCCATTATGGTCGGCACGGGTAAGGGCGCCGAGCATGGCGTGCTTGTCAAAGGCGGCCAGCCCTTAGAAACAGCCTGCAAGGTCAGGGCCATTATTTTCGACAAAACCGGCACATTGACCAAGGGCAAACCAGAAGTAACAGATATTGTCACCTTGGCTGAAAGCATGGATGAAGACGAAGTCTTGGCCATCGCCGCCAGCTTGGAAAAGCTTTCCGAGCATCCGCTAGCTGAAGCCATTTACTCGTATGCCCAAGAAGAAGGCATGGACCAGCGCGAAGTAACGGGCTTCCAAGCTGTTCCCGGACATGGCGTGCAAGGTGAAATCGACGGAACCATGTATTTCTTGGGCAACCGCAAAATGATCGCGGACGTGGCAGGATTGGATACCAACAAAATTAACCGCAAAATGATGCGTCTAGAAGAAGCAGGCAAAACAGCCATGATCCTTGCGACCAAAGAAAAATTGGTCGGCATCGTAGCCGTGGCTGATACGGTCAAAGAAACATCCAAAACCGCGGTCGCCAAACTGCAATCCATGGGCTTAGACGTGTACATGATCACCGGCGACAATGAACGCACGGCTCAGGCAATTGCCGCGCAAGTCGGTATTAAAAATGTCCTAGCCGAAGTCTTGCCGGAAGACAAAGCCGGCGAAGTAAAAAAACTACAAGCACTTGGCCTGAAAGTAGCCATGGTCGGTGACGGCATCAATGACGCCCCGGCTCTGGCGCAAGCGGACTTAGGCATTGCCATGGGTTCTGGTACGGATGTGGCCATGGAAACGGGCGGCGTGGTTATCATGAAAAATGACCTCAATGACGTGGTCAACGCTATCCAACTTTCCCGTGAGACGCTGAACAAAATCAAACAGAACCTGTTCTTTGCCCTCTTCTACAATGTCGTGGGCATCCCGATCGCTGCGCGACTCTTTGCCGGCCTGGGCCTGGTACTCAAGCCTGAGTTAGCCGGATTGGCCATGGCGCTCAGCTCGGTCTCCGTCGTCAGTAATTCCCTATCATTACGCTTCTTTCGCCCAGGCAAGCGCAACTGGATTTCGCTCATTGCTCCAATTGTCATGGTTGTCGGATTCTCTTTCCTCTTCCTTGAGTTTGCCCGCTTTAGCTCATCAATGGACGAAGGAAATGACGAAGAAACAGCACAAATCGAACTATCGAGCGCAAACTGATATCATACAAGAAGAACTTCTTTGCTAAGCGACACCCTTATGATGGAAGAGTATAAAAAACCTGCACTCAACCGGCTTAACCGCATCGAGGGCCAAGTGCGCGGCCTGAAAAAGATGGTGAAAAACGAGGAGTACTGCGTGGACATCATCACACAAGTGCTCGCGGTCAAGCGCGCCCTCTCGGCCGTGGAAGACGTTGTCTTACAAAACCACCTCGCCACCCATGTTGTGCACCAAATCAAGCACGGCGAAGAAGATACGGCTGTTCGCGAGCTTAACAAAATCTACAAGTTGTCGAAGCGCCAATAACCTCATCTATTATTAACCCAATTATATGGGTAAGCTCTCGATTAAGATGTACGCGGCTTTATGTGTCCTGGGCGGCGAAGTCGCCTATGTGGTCTGCCTGATCTACGGCACCACCTTAACGGGACCAGCTGCTGAGCTGCACCATGATCTCTTCGCGCTCTTACCAGGTTTTACCTGGCTCAGCGCAGGCAGCTTTATCGCCGGAGCGATCTCGGTCGCCCTCTGGTCCGGCATTGGCGGATCTTATATCGCCTGGATGCACAACAAAAGTTTAAAGGCTTAAACGCGAAACCAAGCAATACAAAGCCCCCTGTGTAAGGGCCGTTCGCGAACGGCCCTTACACAGGGGGCTTTATCGTGGGGATAGATGTACTAGCTCGCTGCGGTGACGATCATGGTGCCGCGGTACATCCCCATTGAGCAAGTGAATGTGTAGGTGCCCGGCTTGTTCGGCGTGAAGCGCACGATATTTTGTCCTGGCTTCAAACGGGCATTAACCCCAAAGGCGCGCAGGACCAAGGTGCTGCCGCAACCCATGTCATTACCACCCTGCACCTCCCAGCGCACAGGTACGCCCGCTGCAACCGTGAGGGCCGACGGCAGGTAGTCACCACCAGATACGGCCATCTTAATGACCTGCTCGCCATCTTGGAGTTCCGCCTCGGTTTCAGCGGCAACAAACTTTGGATTTGGCGCGGGCAGGCGGATATCAAGCAAAGCCGAAGCGTTCTGCACATTGCTGATGCCAAGAACGATAATGAGCGCACCTGCCGCTCGTGTAATCTTGGTCAGCCATGTCCCTTTCGCGGACGAAGTTAGGGCCCCAATTCCCAGCAAGGCTGGCATGGTACCTAAGGCAAAGAATCCCATCGTCAACGCCGCGGTCTTTGGATCCCCGGATGACAACGCGTACAGCTGCATCGACTGCGTAAAACCACATGGCAGGAAAAATGTTCCTGCGCCGGCCAGCATGGGGATGAAAGGATTTTTTGACTCGGTTAAGCCGTGGACACGGTTTGCGAGGAATTTCGGCGGGCGAATGCTAAACACTGGCCGAGAAAAAACACCGACCAAATTGGTGCCAAGCATGATCATGACAATGGCAATGCCCATGACGAAGACGCCGTTTGCCGTTGAAGACAAGGACAGGGACTGGCCGACCCAGCCAATAACAGCGCCCAGGACCACGAAGCCCAGCAAGCGGCCGAGATTAAACAGCACATGCGGCACGATCCTTTTCATGAAGCTCAAGTGTTCTTCTTGCTTGGCGCGGGACGCGGCAAAGCCAGCGATAAGACCGCCGACAATGGCCGTGCAAGACGAGAACGCGGCAACCACGCCGATACCAAAAACCGCCAGCAAACTGGTCGGACCCTCAAGTTCAGGAGAATAGGTCAAGAAGCCGACTTTTTTCAGGAAGAGGTATAAAGCGAGCACGATGATAATAGCGCCGCCTAAACGTTTCAAGTCGAGCTGTAACGGTTCTTTCGCCGATTCTGTGGGACGAATGCGGTAGCCATGCGGCTTTAAGGCTGCAGTAATCGTTTCTTCTGAAACGATTGCGCCGTCACTGAGAACTAGCGTCAGTGTTCCGTTGGAATGGGACGCACTCACTTTGCGCACCCCAGGTAATTTTTTTAATTCTCGTTCAATCAGCATTTCGCAGCTCCCACATGTGGTGCCGCTAAGCCCGAACGTAAGTTGTTGCAACATAAACAGAAAACAATAAATGATAGGAACAAAAAACTTTTCCTATCGATTTACTCTCGTTTTCTCACGGACAAAAGCTCGGTGTACCGCCTTGGAACCTGAACAGGTTGCAGGCGATACGGCACATGCGCCAAAAGAGGCGCAATAAAGACCGCAAGCAAGGCCGCGGCCGCAATGGTCAAAAGTTGTAAAAATAAGGTCGGGCTCAACACAGCCTGTTTCCCGGAAATGAAGCAATGCGCAATGCAAGGCGCGGTGGTATCGGTGCTGGCTTCCGACGCATGGCAATGAACCGCGCTTTCGCAGGGAGCGGCAGCGGCCGCGACCGTATGCATGCCCATGCTTGTCGCGCCAAAAACGAACGGCAAAGTGATTGCCGCGGCCAGGACAGCCGACAAAAGTAGCTTCCAGCGCATAAATAGGTTATTTACCTGCGCTTATAATGACACAAACACGCACAAAAGTCGAGAGAAACATCTTTCCACTTTTCTCGTATTAAATAGGATAATCGTACTGGAGTTTCGTGATCTAGACATCGACGATATGAGCCTCACAACCTACCGTAAAAAACGGAAATTTGCGGCCACCCCCGAACCCAAAGGGGGAAAAGCAGCAGGTCGCGGAGCTCTAAAATTTGTCGTGCAAAAACACGCTGCGTCCCATCTACACTATGATTTCCGTCTCGAATTTGGCGGTACGCTTAAAAGCTGGGCCGTGCCAAAGGGTCCATCCATGAACCCGAGGCAAAAGCGCCTAGCCATGCACGTCGAGGACCATCCGCTTGATTATCTAAAATTTGAGGGGACGATTCCAGCGGGGCAATATGGCGCAGGTAAGGTTGTCGTTTGGGATATCGGCACTTACCGCCCAGAAAAAGGCCAGACTCGGAAAGAACAAGAAAAACACTTGCGCGCTGCCTACAAAAAGGGACATATGAGCATTATCTTGGAAGGAAAAAAATTACAGGGAGCTTTTTTCCTTGTTCGCACTAAACTTGCCACAGGGAAAAAAGAGGCCTGGCTCCTGATGAAGAAAAAAAATCTTTAAGATAGCTGACATTTTAAAACCAATGAAAAGGCGGAACACCTACCGCGCAGGCAGGCATTCCGCTTTCCGCAGACGCTTAACTGGTCTGTGGAGTCAGTTCGTTACAAGCCAACTAGGACCATTGAGCCCCGGATTCAGAACGACAGGATTCTTCCCTGCGACGCAGGCCACGACAGAAGCGAGCGTGAAGAGGTTGTCGTAGCGTCCACGGCGTGCGTGCGGATTGCTCGCGTACAAGCGCACCCGCACATGGGCGTGCGGTTCGAGCCGGACGACTAGGGGTACGCGAACATTCGAGGTGGCCGCGCTGATGACGGAAGACGAGAGGCCGTCATGCGATGCGAGCCATACCTGGGTGCACTGAGCGAACTCTGGATACATGTGCACGTCGAATTGTTCCAGCACGACAGTGGAGTCCGTGCGGTTCACGATCTCAATGATCATCGCCTCCTTGATGCCGTCGAGCGGCCCGTAATCGGCCGGCAGCGGCGGGCTGGTAAATGTCACGGGATCAGACGTCCCCGGAATATCTTCGTTGTTCTCGTTCCATATGTTTTCAGATCTTTGGATGGAAAGGCCCTGCACCCCCGCTCCCAGTCGCTTGTCCTTCTGGGCGTACAGGCACAGCATGGCCGACAGCAGCATGATCAGGGCGATCCAAACTGCTGGCCACTTGGACTCCTGCTGAATCGTATCGCGAGCCACAAGGCCTCCTTGATCGAACAAAACCCCCGGTTCAGCGCGCATCACATGACGCGCGCTGACCATGAATTCAAACCTACCTAAGCCGCCGCGTCAATGAAAAAACCATGGAACTGTCAATCTCGCGAGACAAGCCATGCAGACGGAAAGGCCGCACCTTGAAAAGGATGAAGAAATATCAGAAACATTTGCGGATCAGCGCCTGTATAACTTACATAACGCTTTTCGACTATGCCGCATCAAACCCTTGTCAAGAGTCTTATCGACCGCGGGACTCTCAAAACTCCGGCAATCATTAACGCGTTTACGGAGATAGACCGCAAGGACTTTGTCCCTGAACCCCATCGTGACCAGGCGTACGCCGATGCGCCACTCCCCATCGGCGCTGAGCAAACTATTTCTCAACCCTCCACCGTCGCCTTCATGCTGGAACTGCTTGAACCTCATGCGGGGCAGACGATATTAGATGTTGGAGCGGGCTCCGGATGGACAACGGCACTGCTCGCACAAGTTGCGGGCCCACACGGCCATGTTTATGGCGTAGAAATCATTGATGAGCTTGTAGATTTCGGCCGCAGCAATTTGGCGAACTATTCGCTGCAGGCTTCCATACAAAAAAGCGGCGCCGCTTTGGGACTTCCCGAACGCGCGCCGTTTTACCGTATTTTAGTTTCAGCCGCCACGGACCGCTTCCCCGACGAACTATTCACTCAGCTGGCTAATGAAGGGATTATGGTCCTCGTCATCCGCGACGCAGTTGTGCGCTTGCAAAAATTTCCAGGCTTCGCGTTTGTGCCACTTAAGCGCTGATGCTGCCCGTAGCGAGCCAAGCAAGATACGCAACGTACACCACGATCATTACCGCACCCTGCCAACGCTCTAATTCATGCTTTTTACCGACAAACATGGCCAAAAAGAGGAAGAAAGAAGCGGCAACAGCCATTTTGATATCTGCAACGCCGCCAGCGGATAAAGGCAAGGGCTTGATAGCCGAACTCAGCCCCAATATCCAAAAGACATTAAAAATATTGGAGCCCACAACATTTCCTACAGCAATATCAACATGGCGGCGATAGGCGGCCATAACCGAGGTCAATAATTCAGGCAATGACGTTCCGATCGCCACGACCGTGAGTCCGATGACGCGCTCGCTAATGCCGGCCAAGGACGCCAGGGTCACGGCCGCATCTACCGTGAGCTTGCCGCCAAGCACCAGGGCGCCCACACCAACGACGACCAAGGCGACGGCACGCATTGGGCGCACAGGCTCAACCTCTTCCCCTTCACCCTCCGCTTTACTGATTCCAAACGTGTAATACAAGAAAATAACAAAGAATGAGAGTAATACGAGACCATCGATACGATCTAAAACATTGATGGACTGCCCAGCGAGCACCACGTCGCTAGTCATGAGCAAAACAAGCACGACGGCTAACAAAGCAAAGGGTATCTCTTTCCAAGTCGTGTTGCGCTTAATCGTCAGGGGATAAACCAGGGACGCGCAGCCCAAAATCAAAAGAATATTGGCAATATTTGAGCCAATGATGTTGGCGATAGCTAGATCGGTATTGCCGCGCGCCGTCGAGAGCAGATTAACGACGAGTTCAGGCATCGACGTGCCAAACGAGACGATCGTCAAGCCAATCACAATGGGAGCCATGCCCAAATACAGCGCTATCCCAGAAGCACCGTTCACCAGCCAGTCAGCGCCTTTAATTAGCAAACCCAGTCCAGCCACGATTAACAGCAACGAAAAGAGTACAACCATAATGCATGCATCATACCATAGACGCTAAAAGCAGAGGCAAAAAGAACTTCCGTCATAAACTCATCCCGGTGCAGGCATGACAACTTTTTAAAAAGTTGAAGAACATCAACAAAAACGCATGAAATAGACGCGTGGCCCTTGACAAGGCGGCCAAAATAGTCTATACTGTCTTTATCTGGTAGGTGTCGGTGTTTTCATCGACTTGTCGAGCCGAGTCAGATTTGATCCATGACAATTCGAGTTGCGCCTGCAAAACCGTGCAAACGGCTTAGCAGCACAACTCACAGCTATGAACGAGACATTGTACGTAGGAAACCTTTCCTACAGCACCAATGGCGATACTCTTCGCGACCACTTCTCTGCCGCTGGCCAAGTCGTTTCCGCTTCGGTTATTTCCGATCGCGAATCCGGCCGCAGCCGCGGTTTCGGCTTCGTCCAAATGGCGACAGCTGAAGAAGCCCAAAAAGCCATCGAAATGTTCGACGGCCAGGACTTCGAAGGACGCCCATTGCGTGTCAATGTTGCCAAGCCCAAGACGGAACGCGCCCCGCGCGAATCCCGCTGGTAATAAGCGACAAACCAAACTCCACCCGGTCATTCGACCGGGTGGTTTTGTTTTAGGCCATCTTTTTACACAACCAGGGGTTAACAAAAAGAAACCCCCGTTGTTACGGAGGTTTCTTGTCTTGCAGGACAATATTTGCCCTGACGGATGCGTTCTCAAATCTTAGAGCACGGCGTCCTTAGCAGCCTTGGCAACGCGGAACTTTACCACGGTTTTGGCTGGGATTTGGATCTGGGCGCCTGTCAAAGGGTTGCGCCCCATGCGAGCGGCGCGATGCTTTTTGACCAATTTGCCCAAGCCAGGAAGGGTCATTTCACCGGAGGTCTTCACTTCGCTGTAGGCCAACGCTGTGAGGATATCCCACATGCTCATAATGTCCTTCTTGCTCATGTTCGTCTTTTCAGCCAATGTCTGCATCAGCTGAGATTTGGTCATCTTTGCCATACGATTTGCGTATAAGCTTAATACTAAATGCGTATGCATTATACAAAAGCCGCGCAAATGCACAAGAATATAAGGCTTTTTTAATGCAAATTGAGATTTTGTTGTCAAATGACAAGTTCTTGCGCCTATAGGCACGACTTGTCATCCCCGCGTTCCGCAGGATTCCGCAGTAGCGGAAAAGCGGGGATCCCCTGCTCGAAGGCCGTTGATTTCGCACGATACAAAGCTTACTTTCTGGCTACGAGTTCTGGATTCCCGCCTCCGCGGGAATGACAGAAATAAAAAGATCTCTAGATTACTGCCTGTCAGCGGTACATGTAACAAGATGACTTGCGGCACGTACCTTTGGTGAAATACTCACATATAGGGCTAGGAGGGGGACCCATGCTTTCTTTCTACTGACAGGCAAAAATGTAGAGATCTAAGTACGTTTCGAGAATATCAAAGGGGAAAATCTCTGTCAACACAAACTAACACAACAAATCACATCATGCCGATAATAGCCTTATTTATTAGCGTTTGGCCTGTGGATAAACGTAAATTTTAGCTAACACATTTTAGATGACCTGCTTTTCTGCTATAATTAAAAGCAGTTTTCCATTCTCCCTACCCCTCCCCTAATTTAAGGAGGGTTTTATGTTGCCAAATAACGCTTACTACCACGCCTTTTGCTTAATCCCAACTTTGGGCCCTAAGTCGATCAGAGCGATAGCGGCCTACTGCGAAAATGATGTAGCCAAAGCCTGGCATGCTTTTAACCAGTTGCCAGACTATCTGTTCAAACGAGTTGCTCGAGACCAGGCGATTATGAGTTGGAGGGCAATTCAGCCTGAAAAAGCTTGGGATCTCTTGAACAAGCAAAATATTCAGTGCGTATCGCTTGAACAAGTTGACTACCCATCGCTCCTCAAAAAGATCCACACCCCGCCGCCCCTCCTTTATTATCGCGGGCGACTTCCCTCCTCCGCTAATCCCTTGCTGACTGTTGTCGGCACGCGCCGTATTAGCCCGTATGGCCACATGGCCATTGAACGACTCTTAAAACCGGTCGTCGATGCCGGTATCGGCATTGTCAGCGGCCTTGCCTTTGGCGTAGACGCGGCCAGCCACACAGTAGCCGTAAAAGGCGGCGGCTATACGTTAGCCGTACTCGGTTCAGGCGTTGAGCGCATTACTCCCGCGGGCAATGACCATATTGGGCGCGGCATCTTGGCCGCGGGCGGATGCATTATGAGTGAATTTGCCCCGGGACAAGAAGGATATCCATCAAACTTCCCGCGACGCAACCGTCTCCTTGCCGGCTTATCGCCCTTTACACTTGTGATCGAAGCAGCCGAGAAATCAGGCGCATTAATCACAACCAGGTGCGCGCTTGATGAAAACCGCGATGTAGGCGCTGTCCCCGGCCCAATTGATGCCCCTACCTCATTAGGCTGTCTGCAGCTTATTAAAGACGGGGCATTTGCCGTGACTAAAGCAGAAGACATCCTGCAGTACTACGGGATTTCCGTTGAAACACCACCCAAGCCATGCCAGCTCTCGGCGGAAGAATCACAATTCATACAACACCTCGGCCGGCTCCCCCAAACGCTTGATGTTCTCATGGCCAAAACCAAGCTTGAGCATACGGCTATCCTTGCCATGCTCACCCAACTGGAGATCCGCGGTATCGTCCGGCAAATACCCGGGCAAGGATTTGCGCTAATCCATACCCTGTAACCAAAGTGGCTGCGGAAGGCTTACTAAACAAGGTTGTCTTGACGCGAAACGTTAATTGTGGCATCTTGTCTTGCTACCGGTTTCGATAAACCGGTATTCCTCGGCCCCTAGAAGTTTGGAGATAAGCATGTCACAGGAAATCGACTTCGACACCCTGGCCAAGTTCGGCCTGAACCGGTTCACCATCGTGGTGACCCGGAGCAAGATCGCCGGCCTCAAGGTCGAGACCCAGCCGGTCGAGATCACCGAGATCATCGACGCCATGACCGAGCTGCTGCCCGGCTCGATCGAGGCGGCCTCGATGACCCCGAGCGCGACGATGATGCAGGACGGCTCGCTGGCGATCGACGGCTTCCACAAGGAGGCCCGGCCGCGGCTGACCTCCCTGCTACGCAAGGGACGCGACGCCTACTTCACCAACGTCCTGCAGCCGATGTACGACGACACGACGCGACTCCACATCGCGCGCGACGTGGCGACGGCCGTCATCTGCAACGGGATCGACCCGTCCGAGCTGGCCATCAAGATGATGTGCGGCTGCGGCACCTGCTCGAAGGCGGCCGACCTGGTGAGCTTCGTGCAGAGCAAGGTCGGCGACATCGCCAAGAGCAAGGAGGTCTTCGTCCCGGCCAGCTCAACGGCGACTTCCGCCAGATGTTCGACCGTGGCGTCGATCAGCGCTTCCAGCACATGGTCAAGGATGCCATGGTCGAGGTGGCGCCGGCGCTGAACGAGAAGCTGCGGCTCCTGCAGAAGGGGCTCGAGATCGCGACCAAGTACGCGGCGATGATGTAGCTGCGCGAGCTACCTACCCGCACCAGCCCCCGCCCCCCGTCGTGAGACGCGGGCGGGGCAATTTTTTTGACAAAAGAAAAGTAAACATGTTCTAATTCCGTCCGTACGCATAAACGTAAGACTGACGAGCCCATTATATATGAAGCTAGTAATTGTTGAGTCACCCACCAAGGCTAAAACGATTTCCAAATTCCTCGGCAGCAATTACGTTGTCGAGTCTTCATTTGGGCATGTGCGCGATTTGCCGAAAAGCAAGCTTGGCGTGGATGTTGAACATAATTTTGAACCAGAATACACCGTGCCGACCAAGGCCAAGGAGCAGGTCAGCAAGCTCAAGAAGCTTGTGGAAGAGGCCGATGAAGTCGTACTTGCGACTGACGAAGACCGCGAAGGAGAAGCTATTGCTTGGCATTTGCTGTCTGCGTTAAAAATCAAGAAGCCTGTCTCGCGCATTGTTTTTCACGAAATCACCAAATCCGCTATCGAGGAGGCCATTGCGCATCCCCGTCAGCTGGACCAAAACTTAGTGGACGCCCAACAGGCCCGCCGCATCTTGGATCGCCTGGTCGGTTACAAGCTCTCCCCCCTGCTCTGGTCCAAAGTCCGCCGAGGATTGTCTGCCGGACGCGTGCAAAGCGTGGCGGTGCGCATGATCGTAGAACGCGAGCGCGAACGACTGGCTTTTAAAAACGAAGAATATTGGACCGTCGAAGGTCTCGCTGAAAAGGAAAAACAAGAGTTTGAAGTAAAGCTCGCCTCCCGCAACTGGAAAAGGATGGAAAAGATGTCTATCACGGATGGCAAGGAAGCGGCCGTAATCGTCGAAGAAATCAAGCAGGCCAGCTGTGTTGTTGAAAACGTGGAAAAGACGAAAGCGACACGCAAGCCGCCCACGCCGC
>CAYHTI010000010.1:0-12556 GCA_964359515.1 uncultured Gammaproteobacteria bacterium
ACAAGGCTGCCGTATCATCAGGAAGCAATTTTCGCTGCAGCTTGTCTTGATGCTGCTGCAGATATTCAAGGTCTTGCTGGTCAATACCTTTATTGCGATACAATGCGCTGCTGATATCCAATGTTTTGAGTCGAGCAATTTTTTCGTTCCAAACCACCTTTGGCTTTGGATCAATCCCAGCATCGAATAGGATTTCTTCGGTCAAGGCCAGGATGTCATCCTTTATTGCTTGGTGCCATGTTTTTGGATCGCCGGAGTTTTCGAAAAGCTGGTACAGGCGCTTCATTCCAGGCTGGTCCAGGGTCGTAAGCCCAGTTGTTTCGCGCAGCGAGTCTAAAATCTTGAGCAGTTCTGGGTTGATCGGCGTTTCTGTTTGCTCGGGGGATTTGGTTTCCACCGGAGCATCCGCCAGTTTTACTTCTGACGGTACTGTCGCAGGTTGGGGTTCCTTTGTTTTTGGTTTAGGTTTGGAATCAGGTTTTGCCGGAGGAAGCGATGTTTTTTCGATCAAATAGCCTCTAAGGTTAAGGTGGCCGGCGATGTGGTTGAGGGTGTTCGCGCCCGTGCTTTCGCGCTCGTCCTTGGATAAGGAATAAAATTTCTCGTGACTAAATTCGTGATTATTAGCAGTTTTGTAAACTTCCAAAGCAGCATCGAGCAGCGCCTGTTTTAGAGGAGCCGGAATGCCTTCGGGATCAGTGTTTTCGTAGGCAATAAAATCCGCAAAAATCTCATCGATATTTTTTCGCGCCTCCGGGGCAGCGCGCATTGCGACCTCTTGGAATTCGCCGTAGAGTTGGTCGAATTTGGAGAAGTAGTTTTCCGCCTTCTGTTTTAGTCGCTCGGCGTCTCGCTTGGCGATTTCCGCGCGGACCTCGGTCACGGAGACCGGAGCATGGGTTTCTTTTTCTGCTTTTTCGGATTCCGGACGCAAACCGTGGTCAGGTTGCTTGAGACGGTGTTCTAACTCCTCAATAAGAATTTGTCGCTGTTTTATCGCCCTTTCGATGGCATCCGGCTTTGTATAATCGATTGATGCTCCGATTTTGTGCATTTCGGAAATGATGTCATACACATCCTCATCAAGCGTGTAATTCATGAAGGTCGCAAAATTGTCTTCGCTTACCTCAGTAAAAAAACGCTGGACGACATCCAGGGCGGCTTTATTTGTCAGCTCGAACCATATTTGTGGGCTGGCCGGTAACTGAAGGCTGGAAGCGAGTTGCTCAAGAAGGTTGTTGCGCTTGCGCAAAATTTCATTTAGAGCTTCTTCGTCTGGTGCAGTGCTAATTTTTTTGGAAAGAAGTTGGGCTTGCTGTATTAAATCGCGACTTGCAGCAGGAAGGTCTTTTGTTAGCGTTTCTTCTGCAAATTTCTTACTAACCTTGTTCATGATCTCAAACACATCTTTGTCCAGCCGTTCATCCCAGTTATCGATAACGTGTTTTTGTAATTGCTCGAAGGACTCACGATCTTTGGTTGGTGCTGCTGTTTCGGCCTGAATCGGCGGCGGTTCTGTTTGGGCGGGTGCAGTCGGACTTGCCTCTGGAATTGGCTCCGCTTGCCTTGCCGCCTGTCCCTCAAGCGCATCTCGGAAGGCAATATTTTTAGCTTGCCGTTCTTTTTCAGCCTGTGTTGCTAGTTCCAACCTGCTTTTAAAGGCCGCCTTCTCGCTATAGCCGTAACGCTTTAATGACGCTTCAGACCGCTTGATCTCGGTCAGTTGTTCTGGGTCAACACCCAGCTGCTGTAAATCCTTTTTGAGCGCTTCTACCGTTTCAAACATGCGGCTCATCAACCCTTCTTGTAAATCTAAAAATTTCGCCTTGTCGGTAGGCGAAGCAATAGATTGGCTCAGCTCCTCGATGCGCTCATGGAAGTAGCCGGCGCGCAGCAAAAAAGAGCGGACATCTTCTTGCATCCGGTTAATGCGTTCGCGCAAGGGCTTCTCTTTTTCTTCACGCAATCGGTCCAGCTTCTCGGCTTCGGTTTCCTGGGTTTGCGTTGCTCCCTCCAGGTCCGTTTCGATCGTTGATGGCATAATCCAAGTTAAGGGAGGAGTTCTTTGAGCTTACTCTTGGCCTCGTTCAGCGACTGCGAGCGAAGCAACTCCATGGCTTCCTTGAGGAGGGCGTCCTGCTCGGCGCTGATTGCCTCTGCGTTTTTGCGGAAACGGTGATACGCATCCGCGATCGCCTTTAAACGTTTTTGTTCGGCTGTATCATCCATAGTGTCTATATTACACCATGTCGGAGGCGTCTGCGTCTAGAATTAGAACAGCAGAAATAATCCGAAACCGTGTTATACTCGTTGTACAAATATGAAAAAACAAACATTTTCCATCCCAGACATGGATTGCGCGTCTTGCGTAGTCCATATTGAGAAAGATTTAAAAAAAATGGCGGGCGTTAAAAGCGCCGCCGTGAATTTTGCTGTTGGCAAGGCCGTTGTTGAATATGATGAGTCGCTTGTGACGCATCAGGACATTGTTAAGCGTGTAAAAGAAAGCGGGTACACGGCAAAAGCCGCTGAGCAGCAGCAAGCACCTGCCGGGCATGACATGGGCCAGCACGCGGGGCATACCATGCCTACTGGCGCAGCACATGACATGGACGACCATGCGGGTCATGCCAAGGCAGAGGACGACGCAACGCTTGCTCGGCGCAAACGCGAATTAGCTGTTGCTTTGGTTTTATCCGTCTTGGTCCTCGTGTTTAATTTTTGGACCAGCTATAGCAGCAGACACCTTTGGATGTTGGTGGCCTCCTTGGTGATTCTCGTTTACCCAGGGCGAGAATTTTACCAGCGAGGGATCCCTCCATTTCTGAAGCGCGGCCACCCAAACATGGATACCTTGGTTGCCTTGGGGGTAAGTGCGGCTTTTACGTATTCCGTCTACACGACCATGGTGTTGCGCAGCGAAATTGATTATTTCATGGATGCGGCGATTATCTCCACCTTTATTTTGTTGGGCCGCTACCTGGAAGCCATCTCCAAAGGCAAAGCATCGCAAGCCGTAAAAAAGTTACTGACCCTATCTGCGAAACAAGCCCACCGCCGCTTACCAGATGGGTCAACGGAAGACATTGCCCTTGAGGCGGTACGAGCTGGGGACGAGCTATTGGTAAAGCCCGGGGAAAAGCTTCCGTTGGATGGTGTGATTATCAACGGTCAAAGCACCGTGGATGAAAGCATGATTACGGGTGAAAGCGTGCCAGTAGAGAAAAGTGAAGGAGCACGCGTGATCGGGGCGACCATCAACGGCAATGGCGTGCTCGTGGTCCGCGTGGATCGTGTCGGTTCGGATACGGTATTATCGCAAATCATCCGCCTAGTGGAAGAAGCACAAATGTCGAAAGCGCCCATTCAAAAATTGGTTGATATCATTTCAACGTACTTTGTCTGGGCAGTCTTAATCATCACGGCCGCCACGGCACTTGCTTGGTATTTCTTGGGCGGGGAGGTGAACGTCGCTTTTGTGAACGCCGTCTCCGTGATTATCATTGCTTGCCCATGCGCCCTAGGTTTGGCCACGCCCATCTCAATTGTGGTCGGCACGGGCAAGGCGGCGAGTCTCGGCATCCTCTTCAAAAACGCGGAAAGCCTTGAGCGCCTTCGCGCCGTGACCGCGATTGCTTTCGACAAAACAGGGACGCTGACGCGCGGATTTCCAGATGTGCGAGGCTGGACGAGCTTTGCCGACGAACCAGATGTCCTTTCCGTCGTTTACACCCTGGAGGCGGCCTCGGATCATCCTTTAGCTAAAAGCGTGGCGAGCTATCTTGCGGCCAGAGAGGGCCGCATGATGCCCGTAACCCAGATTGAAAATGTTTCCGGCAAAGGCATGCGCGGCCGCCACGACGATGCTCGCTTCCTTGTCGGCAGCTTGTCGTTTATCGAGGGCGAGGGCGTGGATGTGCAAGCCAGCCAGCGTGACGCGATTGTGAAGGCCCAGAATGAGGGGCAAACTGTGGTCGCGGTTGCCCGCAATCGCCGTTTGGTAGGGTTCCTTTCCTTAATGGACGCGCTAAAAGAAACATCTGCCGACGCGGTTCGTTCTTTGCATGCGCGCGGCATCAAGACCATCATGATGACTGGCGATAATGAGCGCGTGGCGCAAGCGGTCGCTTCACAAGCGGGCATTGATGATGTGCGTGCACAGATGATGCCGCAAGATAAAATAGATGTCCTCAGTAATTTGCAGCAGGAGGGGCATGTTGTGGGCATGGTGGGCGACGGGATCAATGACAGCCCAGCTTTGGCGCAAGCCGATGTCGGAATTGCCGTCGGCACGGGGGCGGATGTGGCTATCGAAGCGGCCGATGTCATTCTCGTGAAAGGGGATTTATCGAAAGCCGTGCAGGCGATTGCCTTGTCTGCGGCAACCTTGCGCAATATTAAACAGAATTTATTTTGGGCTTTTGTGTACAACGTAGTAGGTATCCCAATTGCGGCATTGGGATTTCTTGACCCTAAATTTTCTGCGGCAGCCATGGCGTTCTCATCTTTATCCGTTGTCCTTAATGCCTTACGACTGCGCCGCTTCTCGAAATAACTATGTTCTTTGACGGTCAAAACGTGAATATCTTCGTCGCCTTTCTCGCGGGAATGGTGACCTTTGTGGCCCCCTGCATTTTGCCTATCCTGCCTGCATATATCGGCTACATTTCCGGCGTCTCCTTGGGAGCAATTGAACAAAGTGCGCGCAATCGCCGCGTGGTGTTTTTCAATAGCCTTGCCTTTGTCAGCGGTTTTCTGGTGGTTTTTGTCTTATTGGGCATCACTGCGACTTGGATCGGGCAATGGCTAAATGCCTATCGCCATATTATCCAGGTATTTGACGGCGTCCTTTTTATCCTGGTCGGGCTTCATCTTGCTGGATTGTTTGAAACGAAGCTGTTCGCGCGCTATGTAAAGGCAAATATTCACAGGGAGCTGACACGATTTCAATATCTCAATGCCTTTTTGATCGGCATGACTTTCGGGTTTTCCTGGACGCCGTGCATTGGGCCGGTTCTTGCTGTTATCTTATTCGCTGCGAGTCGTGCGGCCACATTTTGGAATGGCTTCGCTTTGCTTCTGGCGTTTGGGCTCGGCCTTGGCTTGCCGTTCTTACTGCTAAGCTTATTCGCGGAGCGGCTCATGCGTCGGTTGCGCGCGGCAAGCGTCTGGTTGCATCGCATGCAAGTCGCCGCAGGAATCATTATTGTGTTGTTGGGGGTTTTGCTCATTGGTGATTGGCTTGCTATCCTCGTCCGGCCTCTAGCGTCTTTTGGTACGCTGGAAACTTGGTTAATGGAGAAATAATATGGGAAGTAAAGTGTTTCTGGCCGTCATCTTTTGCGCACTCGGTTTTGCTGGAGCTGTGCTTTACGTACGGCAGCAAATTCAAGCACGCCCGGCCCCTGCATTTCATGAGCACGCTGATATCGCCCTTTTTATCGACGGCACGCGTTTCGATTTTTCTAAACCGGAGTTCATGAGCAATGTTCCCTGTAAGATTTCCCGTTCGCCGAAATTCGTATTAACGGCTCAGGCGCATGGCCTTGATGTAACCGAGGCCGTCCACCTGCATGACGGTGATGGTGAAGTGATCCACCTGCACCAGCCAGGCGTGACCGTACATGATTTTTTTGAATCGCTGAACATGCGTTTTGAGGACGGGTCCTTCACTGACCATGAAGGCCGAAGGTATCAGCAAGATGGAACACGTTCGTTTCGTTACGCGATAAACGGTAAAGAAGTTCCAACATTACAAGACTACGTTTTCCGCGACTTGGATCGCGTTTTGATCAGCTATGCGAAGCAGGACCGGGACGAAACAGCCTTTCTCTCCGAGCTGGGTCAGTTGTCTGGCCGCTCTTGTGTGTTCTCTGGCGTTTGTCCAGGACAAGGCTTGGCTCCGGTTGAATCCTGCGGCGCAACCGGGAGTAAAGAGGGCTTTATTTTGCGCTACTTGGGTATCTAGTTGACACCTTGGTCTGTTTCCTCCACATTTCTGGCAGGAGGTGGTTATGTGTGCCGCAGACGGCCATTCGGAGACCTGTTGTCTCTATGGTGAAATCAGGCATGCAATCATGGCGGTTCCTGTGGGAATCTACGACCGCGTAACCGTTCTGCCAGCCGCGATTGTTTTGTTGGTGTGCGTCCTGTTCGTACTTTTTCTCATGTTGCTGTGCTGGCCCTTCGATGCCATCGTCTGGATCGGCGATCGAATCTGGCCAGAAGCAAAGCAGGAGCAGCCGCATGCGAGTCGTCCGTGACGTCGCGCCCCGTACTCATCGCGTTGAGCCGGGGCCTTTTTTTTTCATGTTATACTCCAATAAGCTATGGCTAAACGACTGACAAGCATTGTTTCCTGGAATGTGAACGGCATCCGCGCTGTGCACAAAAAGGGTTTTTTGGAGTGGCTTGAAAAGACTTCGCCGGATGTTTTGTGTTTGCAGGAGACCAAGGCGCATGTCGAGCAGTTGTCGCAAGAGATTTTACATCCGAATGGGTATGAGACCTTTTGGTCTTCAGCCAACCGAAAAGGCTACAGTGGTACGGCTGTGTTTACGAAAATCAGGCCGGAAATGTCCATGACCAATTTTGAGGAAGACTGGTTGGACGAAGAGGGTAGGGTGAACCTGCTGCAGTTTAAAAATTTTGTGCTGTTTAACGTGTATTTCCCAAATGGCGGCAGCGGGCCAGAACGCTTGAAGTACAAACTGGAGTTTTACGCCAAGTTCATGAAGTACATTGAGAGCTTCCGCAAAAAGGGACGGCATATCGTCATTTGCGGCGATTATAATACGGCGCACCATGAAATTGATCTAGCCCGCCCCAAAGAAAATGTAAAAAATTCTGGCTTTATGCCAATCGAGCGGGCGAAGTTAGATGAGCTTCAGGCCTTGGGCTATGTCGACACCTACCGCCTGTTTCACCCGACAACCGTCGGCTATTCTTGGTGGGACCAGAAAAGCAGGGCCCGCGATCGCAATGTCGGCTGGCGTATTGATTCTTTTTGGGTAAACAAGGAATTCATGGGACATGTCAAGAATGCCTTTATTTGGCCGGAGGTGATGGGCTCAGACCATTGCCCCGTCGGCATTAAGGTCGATTGCGAGCTGTAAATGTGCATAAAACCATTGACGCGTTTGCTGCCTCGTCTTATAATTGCACCTCGGAAATAACCAGGCTCGGTTGCGAGCCTGTTGCTATTTTCAAAAAAGTATGGTCGAAAATAAAGCCCCAAACCAGGAAAGCCCCAAGCCAGTGTCTGGCGACCCTCGCCCGGCCCTGCGGATTGTGGATGGCTTGCTGCTGGTTGCCCATATCAGCGGGTACATTATCGGCCCCTTGATCCTGATTGGGGGACTTGGTTTTTGGCTCGACCGCGCTCTTGGCGGCCGCAAGATTATTTTCATCGTTTCGGCGATTCTCGCTTTCGCGGCCTCGAATTTCCTGGTGTACCACAAAGCAAAAGACATAACCAAGCGTTTTCGTTAATCGTGTATGGAAGGTATCAACATTGCGCCACCCGTGCTTTTCACCATTGCGGGTTTCGCCGTGACCAATACATTTTTCATGTCCATTGTCGTGACACTTTTTTTGCTGGTCATGGCCCGCTTGGCGACACGACGCCTGCAAACCGTGCCCACGGGTGTCCAATTCTGGGCCGAAGTCATGATTGACGTCGTCTACAATTTTTTAAACAGCATCACGAAAGACGAACGGGTGACAAAAAAGATGTTCGCCTTGATCATGACTTTGTTCCTCTTTATTTTATTCGGCAACCTACTTGCTTATGTTCCGGGCCTGAGCGCAATCAGCTATCAGGGGACGGCGATCCATCGCACGGTCACGTCGGATTACAGCTTGGTGCTTGTGCTCACACTCATTTCTTTTTTTGTTTCACAAGCGACCTTGCTTGCTACGGGCGGTGTCTGGACCTTTATTAAAAAGTTCATCAACTTCAGCGGTGCATGGAAAGACAAGCCCATCAATTTGTTTCTCGGCGGCATGGACCTTATCGGCGAGGTGGCCAAAATCGTTTCGCTCTCTTTTCGTCTTTTTGGCAATATGTTTGCGGGCGAAGTCCTTTCGGCGGTGATCGCCAGTCTTGTCCCGTTCGTCATGCCCTTGCCGTTCGCGATTCTTGGCTTGCTGACTACATTTGTACAACCGACAGTATTTGGCCTGCTGACGACCATGTACGTCACGGGCAATATTGCTGCGCCGAAACCACAACAGACCTAGTGGTGCCGCGAACCGGGAGGATACGAGTCCCTCCGGTTTGCAATATCACTTCGATATTGAATGATCATTAACGTCATCGTATGACACCAGAAGTCGCATTGATTTACGCGGAAGCCGCTAAGTATTTGGGTATCGGCATCATGGGTTCTTTTGCTTTCGGCCTCGTCGCCGTCGCTGAAGGTCTTGTCGCCGCAAAGGCCATGGAAGCCATGGGCCGCAACCCGGAAGTAAGTGACAGTATTTTTACCCGCATGGTTATTGCTATGGCCATTTGTGAATCGACCGCCATTTACGCCCTTGTGGTCACCTTGATCCTTTTGTTTGCCATCTAAGGACCGTCTAGCCGAATCGTATGGAATTTTTCAAGGCATTTGGTGTCGATTGGAAATCGCTGCTTGCACAGTTCGTGAATTTTGCGATCTTGATGTTTATTTTGCACCGCTTCGCCTATAAGCCGTTGCTGAAGTTCATGCAGGACCGATCCGCCGCAATTTCGCGCGGCGTGCGTGATGCCAAAGAGGCAAAACATGCCCTGGAAAAATCGCAGCAGGAACATGAGCGCCTTATGGTAGAGGCCCGGCAAAAGGCTGTAGCGATCGTCGATGATGCACGGAAAACAGCCGAGACGCAGGCGGCGGAAATTGTCGCGCAGGCCAAGGAAGAAGTTGCCAAGGTTGTGGCCCAGGGCAAACGCGCTTTGCAGGTTGAACGCAGCAACATGATCGAGCAGGTGAAGACCGACGTGATAGCCATGGTTGTCTCCAGCACGGAAAAAATCCTGGCCGGCGTCGTTGATGAAAAAGTTGACCAGTCTTGGCTCAAGACGCAGCTGAAGCGGGTCAAGGCAAAATAGGTATGAAACTTACGGCCCAACATTTCGCGCGCCGCTGGTATATGGCCCTGAAGGGATCCGAAGCCTCTGCCTGGCCAGAAATCAGCAAGGGGATGCTCTCACAAGTCTTGCGGCTTGGCATGAAACGCGACTTGCCAGCCATCAAAAAAGTCATGGAACGCCTGTACCTGGCGGAGAACAAGGTTATCGAAGTGGTCGTCACTTCCGCGAAGCCGGACCAGACGAAAGAGGAACAAAAGCTTCTGAAAGACCTGTTTGGTTCTCGCGAGGTGCAAATTTCGCGTCGCGTGGACCCGGCACTGCTTGGCGGCATCATTGTCGAAACGCAGGACGACCGGTGGGATTTCTCGGTGCGACAACAGCTGCACCGGCTGAGCCGAGGCATCAACGATTAAAACCAGCCCCAATTTATGAAGAATGACATTGTTAAACATATTCAGGAACAGATCGCCCATTTTGAAATTGACGTGCAAAAAGAGCGCGTCGGTACCGTTGTCGAGGTCGGCGACGGCATTGTCAAAGCCACGGGCTTATCCGAAGTCATGGCTTCGGAAATGGTGGAGTTCCATGACGGCACGACCGGCGTGGCGCTCAATTTGGAAGAGGGGCTTGTCGGTATTATCGTTTTAGGAGATTTTCGCGGCATTAAGGAGGGCATGGCCGTGAAAGCGACAGGGAAAATTTTGCAGATTCCTGTCGGGGAAGCGTTTATCGGGCGCGTGGTCAATGCACTTGGCCAGCCGATTGACGGCAAGGGGACGATCAAATCCAAGAAAACCTACCCGATCGAAAAGATCGCTCCGGGCGTCATGACGCGCAAGTCCGTGCACCAGCCAATGCAGACCGGTATCAAGTCTATCGATGTCATGATTCCCGTCGGCCGAGGCCAGCGCGAATTGATCATCGGCGACCGCCAAACCGGTAAGACTGCCATCGCGATTGACACCATTTTGAACCAAAAAGGCCAGAACATCATTTGCATTTATGTGGCCATCGCCCAAAAGGAAAGCAAAGTCGCACAAATCGTCAATCGCCTCCAGGACGCGGGAGCCATGGACTACAGCATTGTCGTTTCTTCCGGCGCTTCAGAAAGCGCGGCCATGAGCTATTTGGCGCCCTATGCTGGTTGCGCAATCGGTGAATACTTCATGGACCAAGGCAAGGATGTCTTGATTGTGTATGATGATTTGTCCAAGCATGCGGTTTCCTATCGCCAAATTTCGCTGCTGCTGCGCCGCCCTCCGGGACGCGAAGCGTATCCTGGCGACGTATTTTATCTCCACTCCCGTTTGCTCGAACGCGCCGCTAAATTGAATGAAAATTACGGCAGCGGTTCCATCACAGCCTTGCCGATCATTGAAACGCAGGGGAATGACGTGTCTGCTTATGTGCCGACCAATGTGATTTCCATTACGGACGGCCAAATTTATCTCGAAACCGACCTCTTCAACAAAGGTATCCGTCCAGCCGTCAATGTGGGTTTATCCGTGTCACGCGTCGGCGGTGCCGCCCAGATTAAAGCCATGAAGCGCGTCTCCGGCAAGATCCGTTTGGGATTGGCCCAGTTCCGTGAACTAGAAGCCTTTGCCCAATTCGGTTCAGACTTGGATCCCGCCACCAAAAAGCAATTGGCACTTGGTTACCGCTTGACGGAGTTGCTCAAGCAGAAGCAGTACCAGCCCTTGCCTGTCGAACGACAGGTTGTACAGATTTACTCGGCCGTAAACGGCTTGCTGGACGACGTTAAAGTAGAGTCGGTCCAAGTTTTTTCTTCTGGCTTGCTGGACTATGTCACGAAGTTTGCGCCGCAGGTCTATGAAAAAATCGTCAAAGACCGCGATTTCGACGAGGCTTGGGAGGCTTCGCTGAAAAAAGCCGCCGCTGATTACAAATCCACCGCTGATCAGAACTGGTTTATTCCCGCCGCGAAATAACTATGGCCAGCACACGGCAAATTAAAGCTCGACTCAAGTCGATCAAGAACACGAAAAAGGTGACCAAAGCCATGGAGCTGGTCGCTGGCGCGAAAATGCGCCGTTCCGTGGAGCGCGCCTTGGCGTCGCGCCACTACGCGCTGCTTGCTTGGCAGTTGGTGCAGCGGCTTTCAAAAAGCCGTGCCGTGCCGAGTGACGATTACTTGCACCGTTTTTTTCGTGCGGCCGCTTCGCCCAAGCGCCATCTCCTGATTGCCTTCGCCTCTAATCGCGGCTTATGCGGCGCGTACAACAGCAATGTGCTGCGCCAGGTGCTGCGATTCGTCCGTGAGAATCGGGAGGAGAACGTGGATGTGATCGTGATCGGCAAGCGCTTGGTGTCTTCTGTCAGTACGTTCGGTGTCAAACCGATCATGGCCTATGAGAAAGATGATTATGCCTTGGACGCATCATCGGTGGTCCCCTTAGCCAACTACGCCTACGAGGCGTTTAAGAGCCAGGGAGTTGACTCGGTCTACTTGTGCTACAACCATTTCAAGTCCGCCTTGGCGCAAGAAACCGTGACACGCCCGCTTTTCCCATTCAGCTTCGAAGAAAGCGCGTTCACCGATGTGAAGCATATGGAAACCGACCGTAAGGTGGAGCCCCTGCGCGATATCGAGAAAAGCCAGTCCTACATTTATGAACCTGGTAAGCGCAAAGTCCTATCCTACCTCGTGCCGCGCCTTGGCGAAGCCCAACTGTACCAGGCTCTGCTCGAGAGCAATGCGTCCGAACACAGCGCGCGCATGCTGGCCATGAAGAGTGCCACGGATGCCGCCGGGGAAATGCTAGGCGATCTTTCCTTGCTCTACAACCGAGCGCGCCAGGCCGGCATTACGCGCGAAATCGCCGAGATCTCCGCCGGTTCGGCCGCCTTATCTTAATTGCTGAAGTGTCTAATCATCTTTTATGAAAAACGCAGCGGGCAAAATTACGCAGGTCATCGGTCCCGTCGTCGATGTCCTTTTTCCGGAAGGCGAACTTCCCGGAGTTTATCACGCCCTTGAAGTAAAAAACGGCGAAAGCACCCTTGTTTTGGAAGTCCAGCAGCACTTAGGCTCAAACGTGGTGCGCGCCATTGCCATGGGCTCAACCGACGGCGTCCGCCGCAACATGGACGCGGTCGCCACGGGGGCTCCGATTTCCGTGCCAGTCGGCGCGCCGACCTTGGGACGTATTTTCAATGTCCTTGGCCAGGCTATCGATGAAAAAGAAGCCGTAAAGTCAAAGGAACATTGGCCGATCCACCAAAAGGCCCCTGCTTTTGCTGAGCAATCGCCTAAAGCGGAAATCTTTGAAACCGGTATAAAGGTTATTGACCTGATTTGTCCTTTCGTGAAGGGCGGTAAGGTCGGTCTTTTCGGTGGCGCCGGCGTGGGTAAAACGGTTATCATCCAAGAATTGATCCACAATATCGCCCAAGCCCATGGTGGTTACTCCGTCTTTGCTGGTGTCGGTGAGCGTACGCGCGAAGGCAATGACTTGT